>DATDOQ010000242.1:0-7673 GCA_035293205.1 Bacteroidia bacterium | reverse complement strand
TATTCCCGGAATAATCGAAGGCGCCGCCGAAGGAAAAGGCCTTGGCGTCCGTTTTTTGCGGCATATTGAAAGAAATTCCATTTTGCTTTTCCTCGTGCCCGCCGACAGCAGCGATATTGTCCGAGACTATAAGGTACTGCTGAACGAGCTGGAACAATATAACCCCGAATTGCTCGACAAAAAACGCATCCTCGGCATTTCCAAAGCTGATTTACTCGACGAGGAATTGTTTAACGAGCTCGAAAAAGATGTGGAGAAAAATTTTAAAAAGAAGTTCAAGCTTCCTTACGTAATTTTTTCAGCGCATAGCGGTAAGAATTTGCAGAAGCTGAAAGATGAGTTGTGGAAGTTGATGAATTGAGCCATTAATCCACCCAGGATTGTTTCAAACAAATAACGCCTGTTGTCCATTGACCGGCCAGCCGCCTAAATAATTTCAATAAATGGGCTTTGGCCACATTTTTTTGGCGGAGCTATTTCGCCAGCAGCGCCAGCGTTTCCTTCAGCAGCTGATCGTGATCTACCGGCACCACGCCCACACTTTCACAAACAAGTCCGCCTGCAATATTGGCGATCTCCGCGATCATTTCAGGTTTTAATCCCGCCGCGAGGCAAAGCGCAGAAACGCTCACTACGGTGTCGCCCGCGCCAGATACATCCGCGATCGCGCGCTGGTGTGCGGTAACCAGCTTTTTCACATGGCGGCCGTGCACATAAATTCCATGCTCCGATAACGTAATCAGCGCAAGATCTATTTTAAGTTTGGTTTTCAGCTGCTCAACGGCACGCGCAAGCTCTTTCGGATCGCTCTGGTCGAAATCACGTTTCAAGCCTTCTTTCAGTTCTTTCAGGTTCGGTTTAAAAAGGGTTGCGCCCTGGTAGCTCATGAAATTCTTTTTCTTCGGGTCAACTACAACCGGCACTTTCAGCTTACGCGCCCGCGCGACGATCTGACGGATGAGCTTTTCAGTGATCAGCCCTTTATCGTAATCTTCAAAAATGATCACGTCAATTTTTTGCGTGTCGAGCAGGTAAAGGATCCGCTGCAGGAAAAGATCGGTTTCCTGGTCGGTGATATCGTGATCGATCTCTTCATCCACGCGCAGCAGGTGATGGCTGTTTCCGATGACGCGGGTCTTAACAGTGGTGATCCGTTCTCTGCTTTTTAAAATTCCTTTCGGCGCCAGTTTTTCCTTTTGCATCAGATCGAGAAACACCTGGCCATCCGGATCCACGCCGATCACCGAACAGAGGATGGGTATGGCACCCAAAGCGCGCACATTCAGCGCAACATTGGCCGCGCCCCCGAGGCGTTTTTCCTTGCGCAATACCGACACGACAGGCACAGGCGCTTCCGGTGAAAGGCGCGATACTTTTCCCCAGACATAATTGTCAATCATCACATCCCCGATGATGAGGACACGAAGCTTGTTAAAGCTGGCGAATATTTTTTTGATTTGTGTAGCCGAAAGTTTTACCATAAAGGGCTGGAGAGGCAAAGTTGTCGCAAAAGTAGGGAAATTCATCGCTTCCTATTGGAATTTCAATAGACGTGAAACAGTGACTGTTGTTGATTTTTGACCTGGCTTTCCTTTCGTACGAACAGGTCACCGCTTATCTTTGAGTGCAGAGAAGTCCCAAAACTTTCGGGCGCTGATTTTTCAACAAAATTATTCATGTTTGCAATTGTTGACATAGAAACCACTGGCGGGAGCGCAGGAAGAGATAAAATCACCGAGATCTGCATCCTGGTTCATGACGGGCTTGCCGTGGTCGAAAAATATTCCACGCTTATAAACCCCGAGCGGCGCATTCCCGAATACATTGCGCGGATGACGGGCATCAGCAACGAAATGGTAGAAAACGCGCCGAAATTTTATGATGTTGCCCGCAAAATAGTAGAGCTTACCGAGGGCAATATTTTCGTTGCGCACAATGTCGGTTTCGATTATGGCTTTATCCAGGAAGAATTTCGTTCGCTCGGATACAAATGGGAACGCGAAAAGCTTTGCACTGTCAGGCTTAGCCGCAAATTATTACCGCGAAGAATTTCTTACAGTCTCGGAAGGCTTTGCGAATCGCTCGGCATACCGAATGAAGCGCGCCACCGGGCAGAAGGCGATGCCGTTGCCACCGCAAAGCTGTTCGATCTTCTCCTGTTAAAGAAGGCGGAACATCCCACTTACCGCCGCCACGATATTGGTGAGATCAATGCAACGAAGATTGACAAGATCAAGCTGCACGTGTTGAAAAAGCTGCCGGAAGAAACGGGTGTTTATTATTTCCTGGACCGGGCGGGCAAGATCATTTACATCGGTAAAAGCAACAACATGCGCCAGCGCGCGATCGCTCATTTCAGCAACAGCAACCGGCGCGCGGCATTTAAGATGCTCGATGAGCTGATTGACGTGGACTTTGTGAAAACCGGTAACGAGCTGATCGCGCTCCTGCACGAATCGGAAGAAATCAAAACGCATAAGCCGAAATACAATCGCATGCGCAAGCGGGATGTATTCACACACGCGATCGATTGGTTTGCGGATGAAAATGGAATAATAAATATTCAAATTGTGCCTTACGAAAAAGCGCAGCAGCCGCTGATCTCGTTTACTACCTATTTATCCGCCCGCGACCGTCTGAATGAATGGATGGATGAACATGCGCTGTGCATGAGCTATACCGGTTTAAATCCGCAGGGAGGCGAATGTTTGCAGCGGCATGTAAAAAAATGCTACGGCATCTGTACCGGCGATGAAGATGCGGATACTTATAATTTGCGCGCAAAAAAGATCGTGGCGCAATACCAAAGCGAGATGAAAAATTACGTGCTGGTCGGAGAAGGCCGGCACGAAGAGGAGCAATCGCTGGTGCTATTTGAAAACGGCCGTTATGCCGGCTATGGCTATGTCGATAAAGGTGATCCCGTTAATTCGCCCGAAGATTTAAAGACTTTTATAAAGCGGGCTCCCTATTATCCGGATGCGGATCAATTGGCGCGCGGATATTTGAAAAAGAATACGATGAAGATGGTTAAAATCTAAATCGGGTAGCTCTCGCCGTAGAATTGACGGGCAGGTGATTTAAGGTAAAATCAACACTGAATACCGGAAATTTTGGAGTAATTGTCATCCTGAGTAGTTATGTCAAGGTCCAATGAGAATTTTTCGAAGATCTCCTGGTAATTATAACATAGAGATTTGAAGAGAGTCCTACCTGACATAACGATCGAAGGATGACATTTACTCCGAAACCTCAATCATTTTAAAAGGCACAGAAATGATCGCCTGGTAATCTTCACCTGCTTCGAGCATATCCTCATCATCCTGTTCATAATACCAATTGATGATGATGGCGGCTCCACCTTTGTGGATGGCCTCAAGTTTCTTGAACACATCCAGTATGCATTTGGATGAGCTCGTGTTAAAATATTCGAGCTGAATATTCACGTTTGTATTGTTTTGCGGCTTTTGCGCATAACGTTCCAGGTGTTCTACAAGCGGCTTGTAGAATTCGATCGAGTTTTCCGGAATGGAGCGGCCGCGGATCTCAAGCGTGCCGGCAACCATGTCGAAGCTGATGGTAGGGGTTTTAGGTGTTCCTTCAATGACAATGCGTTCCATAGTGAATTGGTATGGGTGTAGTCCTATTGTGAAATTTTGATGTTGAGGCTGAAGAACGAGAATGTGTCGTCAACCGGCAGAAAATGGTAATTGAGCTTTTGGCCTGTCTTGCGCGCAATATCAATCATTCCCAGTCCACCACCGCCTTTTTCAGACATCTCCCCGTTATTCAGTATTGATTTATAATAGTCTTTCAACTCTTCTTTCGAAAGCTTGTTGATCTCATCCAGCCGGGCTTTTAATCCATCCACATTTTTGGTAAGGATATAATTACCGGTAATAATGTTGTACTGGTTATCCAGCTTGCCGATCATGAAGATCGCGGAACGGATATTGTCGCCATCGCCCGCGGTGATCGATATCCCATTCATGGTTCGCGGAATCTCATCCATGTGATGGTAAAGATTCTGCAAACATTCCACCAGCACGTTGTAAACCTTCTTCTTGATTTTGGGCTCTTCCTGCATAGTATCCAGCTTGGATTCCATTATCTGCAGGATTGAGGTTAGCAACTCCGAGGTAATATCACCTTTAAAGGAGAGCATGATATTATTGCGCTCCATCTTGTCATAAAAGTCGTAGATGTCCACCATCATAAAATGGTACGGGCTTTCTCGGGTTACTATTAAGCAAATATAGGGGGAGTTTTCAGATATGCAAAAATTAAAAACAGGCCTGGCAGAGGGACGAACAGCAGGCATCATCGCTTTTTGATGGATATGCTTATACTATGCCTGCATCACCGAAACCGAAAAAAAAAAGACTCTTCCTGAGAAAGAGTCTTTTTCAATGGTTCAGGGTGTGTTATGCTTACATCGTGAATTCGAAGGTATTTCCATCAATTGTAATGGTTCCTTTGTCATCGCAGTTTCCGTTTCCGAAATCAACAGTGCGGTCAGACAAGCCACTGGGACGCAGGACAAAAGTTCCTTTTACGATCCATGTGCAGCTCAAATCACGTATGATGGGAGAGGTAATGTCTGAGGTCCAGGACTTCCCATTCCGGTCGGTACCGGTGCTGGTGCCGTCAATCTTGATAATTTGTGTCTGGCCCGAGCTGTTCGCCCCGGAAGTGAAGGTAATTGTCCGCGTCGAGGCATAAAGAATTTCCCAGGGCGTACCGCCGCCTACAGAGCATTTTCCATTCTGGATCATCTGTCCAAACTTGTCGGATGCCAGTCGCGCGACGGTCATCGTTCCTTCATAATGGATGGCGCCGACATAGAAGGAATCGAGCACGATCATCATTTGAACGCCGATTGAATCGTAAGAACGGTCGATTGTAACACGGATTCGTCCCGTGCGGACTTTTCCGTCCACATTATCCGTGCAGCCGGTGCCGAAGTCGATCGTCATGGTGCGGGGCCAGTTGACTGTGTCGTCAAAAGAGACAGTGGCGCATGAAAGAATGCCTGGGTTTCCACCTGGTTGACCCAGGCGAAATGACCCCTGCTCGTCGATTGCGATGGAATTAACCACCGGCATGATGCGCATAAATTCGCTTTCACAGATGTTGTTGTCGGTGGCAGTGGTGGTTTCGGTATCCACATCAATATCTTTTGCGCATCCCGGCAGCGTTACGATAAATGCTGCAAGGGCAATTGCTGTGATTCCGATAATAGCCGGAGTTATCCTGTGCTTCATGACTTTAAAAAGTTTTGAGATTGAATTGAATAGCGTTCGCTGGTCAACTAAGGTTTAAACAAAGCTAAACCTTTTTACGCAAAGTGCCTTTGATGGTTACCCGGAAATCTGACAATTTTTGTCTTGTTACTATTCACCTGTACGGTAAATCCTACCTTATTTTAATACCAACAAGGAGGACGTCGTCAACTTGTTCAAACCCTTCACGCCACGACTCGAATGTCCGGTCCAGCACCGCCAATTGTTCCTTCATAGGAAGAGGCTGAATGCTGATCAGCTGATCGAGGAGCCGTTTCAGCATGAATTTTTTACCCTTTTCGCCGCCAAACTGATCTGCAAACCCATCTGAAAAGAGGTAAATTGAATCTCCGGGATCAACCATAAAACGGTGGAGGGTGAACTTCTTATGCTGTGAATCCTGTGAGCCACCGATCGGGAAACGGTCGCTATCCACTTTGCTCATCAATCCTTTACGAATAAGAATGAGCGGTCGTAATGCTCCCGCAAACAGCATTTCATTTTTGTTCCGGTCATGAACGCAGACCGCGATGTCCATTCCATCCGTAGTGTCCTGGTCAGAATGGTCCTGCTTTAAAGCCGAGCGGACGCCATTATTAAGGCGGTTTAATATTTCATCCGGCTCTGTAATTCCTTTTTCAAGGACAATCTGGTTCAGAAGATTGTGCCCGATCATGCTCATCAGCGCTCCGGGCACACCATGGCCGGTACAATCCGCGACTACCACTATAGCTTTGTCGTTCTTTTCTGCAAACCAGTAAAAATCACCGCTGACAATGTCTTTTGGCTTATAGAGCACGAAGCTCTCACGGAAATGCTGGTAAAGCACATCGTGATCTGGCAGGATGGCTGACTGAATACGTTTGGCGTACTCAATGCTCGCGGTGATATCTGCATTTTTTTCTGCAAGCTCCTGTGTCCGTTCCGCAACTTTTGCTTCCAGGATCCGGTTTTCTTTTTTAATGGCTGCCGTGCGATGACGGATAAAAATTATAACACCTGAAATTGCGATAAAGCTGCATAATATATAAAACCAATTCGTTTTCCAGAACGGCGGTTCAACAAAAATATGAATCAAATCGGTTTCCGGGCTCCAGTTGCCATTGCTGTCAGCGGCACGCACCAGCAGCCTGAAATTCCCGCCAGGCAAATTAGTATAGCTGACAAAGCGATTGGTTGTTACAGGAGACCAATCGTCGTCTATTCCCTCAAGCTTATACTGATAAACATTTCTGGCTGGATCTACAAAGTCAAGCGCTGCAAGCTCAAACATAAAATTGTTATCTCTCCAGGTGACATTAATATTCTTTTTAAGTACGATATTGCTGTCGAGGCCGACCTCTTTTCCGAATCGTTTATAGGATGTGAGATAAACAGGAGGGGCTGCGGAAACTGATTCAAGCTTTCGTGTATCAATAATATTCAATCCTTCCTGGCCTCCAAAAAAAAGTTCACCTTTTGAATTTTTGCCATACGCGCCCTGATTGAATTCTGCAGGTTGTACGCCGGCCGCCTGGCCGAAATTCCTTATTTCTGTTTCATTACCAGTCTTCGCTTTGAACCGGGTAAGACCTTTATTATGACTCAGCCAGAGATAGCCATCCGTGTCCGGAACAACCGCATAAATATTATCGCTGGGTAATCCATTGCTCTCATACCAGATCTCAAATTTTCTTGTTTTGGAATCAAAACGGTTCAGCCCATTGGCAGTGCTTATCCAGATATTTCCGTGCTGATCTTCTGTGATACAGTAAACAATATTATTGGACAACGATTGTTTATCATCCTGATCATTCGTAAAAGAAATATATTCTCCTGAAGCTTTGTCACGGAACATCGCCCCTCCCGCACGGGTCCCGATCCACAAATTACCATTACGGTCAAAATAAACTGTATAGATATAATTGCTGCTAAGGCTATCGTTTTCTACTGTATATTGACGAAGTGAATCTGTTGCCGGATCGAGTCGATAAAGTCCGGCGCCAAAGGTTCCAAACCACACTGCCCCCGTCGATAGTTCTTCTGCAATACAAAGAACCGTGCCGTTGCGAAGCTGCTTGTCAGTGTACTTTTTAACTTCTCCTGTTGTACGGTTGTACTGATTTAATCCGCCACCCCATGTGCCAACCCAAAGCAGTCCATTCTTAGCTTCACAAATTGATAAAATACCGCCGTTATTCGCTGTTGATGCTTTCGGATGATCCGTATAAAGTTGCTTTTTCCGATCAAGTGACATCAAGCCATCGTTCGCTGTACCAATCCACAAAGTGCCATCTTTCGTTTCAAGCACACTTTGAATTTTATTCGATTTCAATGTGTTTTTATCAACGCCCCGGCGCTCCGACCGCCTCAGGTGTTCAAATGTTGAGGTTGAGATAAAATACATGTTTA
>DATDOQ010000241.1:0-2676 GCA_035293205.1 Bacteroidia bacterium | reverse complement strand
GTACAGGAGGCTGTCGGTTCCGCAGGTCGCGCAATAGGCGGCCGTATCGTTTCCGGCCTGGATAAATTCGAACGGATCGACATAAACGCCGTTGCCGGGGGAAAATTTAGCAACCACTGTGAGCGCTTCGTCGGACAACAGTGTTTGCGTTCCCTTATCCACGCTGCCCATTCCATGCAAAAAATAATAGAATGGATTAATAAACGAACCGTCATGTTCGCGGCGTGTCACATTTTGCACGGATGGCGGTAAGTTTTTAAAACCCGCTTCCGTCGTTACAACGAGCATGAATTTATATTTCCCTGTGCGTGGATTCCGTTTCCATCGGTTATTGGTTTGCGCAAACTTTCGCGCGTCATCGATCTGCCAGACGGCATCGCGGTAAATTTGCTGGTCAAGCGTAACGCCATTTTCACGCGCTTTCAGCCCCATCGCCTGCACCCAGTCTTCGCGCGAACGAATGTAATTCACCATGTTCGCGATCGCGCGCGCGGAAATGCCGCTTCGGTCATCGCGCCCGAAATAAATTTCCTCGTTCCGCGGATTGCCGACGATCCGGAAAGAATCGGTCACAGAAATTTCTTCATTCCACGAAAGTTCGCCGGTTGAATGAAAGCCATTATCCGTTTCGCCCCAGCTTCCGTAAAAATTGCGCGTGCAAAGCGGATTTTCGTACTTGAATTTTTTTTCCGCGATGAATTCCTGGAATTTATAGCTTTCGTTCTGGTAATAGATTTTGTAAAATAATTTTTGCCCCGCGAGATTCCGGTTTTTCGCCTTAAAAGTGAAAATGAATTTTCCACCCGGCAGTTGTTTCACCGTTGGAATTTCAATGCCGCGGTAAACGGCGTCGGTTAAATCGAGCGCTAAAGTCTTATCCCGCGCTTTGAAGTTGGAAAAAGGCCGGAACGTTTCCACGCTGAAGCCGGTGCCAAAATAACGCCAGGCAAAAATGACCGTAAAAAAAAGGAGTGCGGCTAGCAGCCACGACCGGGTTTTCCTTTGCATAAAATCTAAGCGAAGGTAGGAAATGAAAGGAATTGTTTGCCATCGCGGAGGGAGATAGAGTGGGGTGTTTTTTAGGGCAAGCTTTTTCGTGTGTGGATAAAAAACGCGAGGCAAACGTTCGGTGCAGATGAAAAAAGCTGCGGATTAGCGCGGATTTACGCGAATTACTTTGTTCTTAATCCGTGAAAATTTAAGCTAATCCGTGGCTTAAGAACGTGCGGCAAGGGTTCGGGTTACGGTGACGAAGCCGGGGTCGTTTAGCGGTTAGGGTTAGGTGATTTTTAGTGGCAATTTCCTCCTTTACCTCAGTGCATACCTCCCTTTTACCTCAGTGGTTATTTTTTACCCACGATCAACACAGGTGCACGCGGGCATTGATTTCTATCGATACTATATTCTGTATCCCGCAATAAATTGCCACATTTACTCATTGCCACATTTACTCATTGCCACATTATCACATTGCTAATTGCCTATTGCCCATTGTAAATAGCTATTTGTTTTTTTGGAATTTGCTATTTGGAATTTATAGCGGGTTATTCAACAACCAGCTGTTGCCTTCTCACCCTGTCGCCTTCCGAAATTTCAAGAATGTATATTCCTGCGGAAAGTTCAGCGATGGAAAATGTAAACATTGAATTTTCTGCGACAACCAGATGAACGATTCTGCCGGAGAGATCAAGTAATGAGAGTGTGGATCCGGCGGTGATATTATTCACCGTGACCAGATCATTTGCGGGGATTTGGAAAAAAAGAAATTGCGCGCATGGCCTGATCGTATATGCCCAGCGGTTCGCCCGTACTATTAGGGAAAAGATGAACTGACGATTTTATTCTATGATAATTTTTTGGGTAACCTGTTGATTCCCTGAATTTATTCTCAGGAAATAAATTCCTTTTGGTTTATCGGAAATACCAATTGGAATATTTTTTTCCGATGTAAAGTTATCTTTAAATACAACTTGTCCAAGAACATCGTAAATGCAAACAGTGAAAGCATCATTAAATTCTTCCGGAATTTTTATTGTGAATTCTCCATTGGAAGGATTCGGGAAAACATTTCCAGTCATGTTGAGTGAAGTCGAAGCATCATTTATGCCAAGAGAAGCGCCAGTATATCTCACAATCCGGTGCACAGAATCTCCATCAACTGTATAAAATCCACCGCCAATATAAATATCTCCATTCATCTCTGCAAAACAATTAACACCATTATTAAAAACCCCTCCCAGACTTTCCCATTGAGAACCGTCCCACCGCGAAACAAATGCCGTATTGGAAACTCCTCCTGCATTACTATAATTACCTCCAACATAAAGTTTTCCACCAATAACTTTCATACTGAGTACCTGATCATCTGGTACTGCAGGCAATTGCACATAAGTAGTTCCGTTCCATTTTACCAGCATGTTGCCGGGATCGGCGGGAGTGGAAAAATAACCACCTATGAATAATTCATTATTATAAACTGCTAATACGTTTGTAATTGCTCCGATACTAAAACCGTTTCCTACCGGCTGCCAGGAAGTGCCATCAAATTTTGCAATTTGTTTCAAGCCATTGCTGGCATTCCAAAAATTGCCAATCACATAAAGTTCTCCGTTGTAAAATACCGGGGAGGCAACGGAAAAACCTCCTGCAGCAGCCGAAGTAGTATCCAGCACAGAC
>DATDOQ010000240.1:0-3949 GCA_035293205.1 Bacteroidia bacterium | reverse complement strand
CTTTGAGTTCAATAGTGAAATACGAAATGCATTTGCTGCCGTCAACGATATATGGATTTACAATGGCATCTGTAGGGCAAGCGTCAATACATTTTGTGCAGGTCCCGCAAAAATCGCCGGTGGGGGAATCAGGTTCCAGTTCAATATCAAGAATTAATTCTGCAATAAAGAAAAATGATCCGCGGTCTTTGTTGATCAGGTTGGAATTTTTCCCCACCCAGCCCAGCCCGCTTTTTTTCGCCCACACTTTATCCATGACCGGGGCTGAGTCAACAAACGCGCGTCCGCCAACGCTTTTCCCGATTTTCTCCTGCAATTCATTAAGTAGCTCTTTCAGCTTGCGTTTCAATACAAAATGGTAATCCTCTCCGTAAGCATATTTTGAAATCTTCGGGGCGGCAGGATCAGCCTGTGTTTTTTCAGGATAATAATTGAGCAGCAAAGAAACCACCGATTTTGCGCCGGGAACAAGCTTTGCCGGATCCAGCCGCATATCAAAATGATTCGCCATCCAGGACATTTCACCGTGCATGCCTTGTTTGAGCCATGCCTCCAGCCGCGGCGCTTCTTCTTCGAGAAATTCCGCTTTCGAAATTCCGCAATAGTCGAAACCCAGCCTTTTTGCGGCTTCTTTGACGATACGAGTATAGGAGGCAAGCATTAAGGGTACAATATTTACAAATTCCAAAGAATACAAATTCCAAATTCCAAATAAGCAAAACTCAAATCGTACTTCGTAAATCGTAAATCTAAACCTCACTCGCCAAAAAGCGTTCCTGTATTCTTCGGCGGTATTTTTCCCAGGTGAGTGTACGCCTGATCTGTTGCTTGCCGACCTCGCGGGGTGCGAATGAGATAACCTTCCTGAATAAGAAAAGGCTCATAAACTTCCTCAATCGTTCCGGCTTCTTCACCCACCGCGGTGGAAATGGTAGTGATGCCGACAGGACCGCCTTTGAATTTATCAATCAGCGCAGATAGAATGCGGATATCCATTTCGTCGAGTCCGTTTTTATCCACATTGAGCGCCTGCAATCCATATTGGGCAATTTCAATATCGATCGAGCCGGTGCCTTTGATCTGGGCAAAATCACGCACCCGGCGGAGCAAAGCATTGGCGATACGCGGTGTGCCACGACTCCTGCGCGCAATTTCCCATGCAGCTTCTTCGGTGACCGGCACATTCAAAATGGTTGCTGAACGCGAAATGATTTTCTTCAGCAGCTTCGAATCATAATAACCAAGGCGTGAAGTGATCCCGAAACGCGCGCGAAGAGGCGAAGTCAGCAAACCGGAACGGGTGGTCGCCCCGATCAGCGTGAATGGATTTAGCTTGATCTGCACACTGCGCGCATTGGGCCCGCTATCAAGCATGATGTCAATGCGGTAATCTTCCATTGCTGAATACAAATACTCTTCGACGATAGGACTCAGGCGATGAATTTCGTCGATAAACAAAACATCGAACTGTTCGAGATTCGTCAGCAGTCCTGCCAGATCACCAGGCTTGTCGAGGACAGGACCAGAGGTTATTTTAATATTAACGCCTAACTCCTGCGCGACGATATTTGCAAGCGTGGTTTTTCCCAATCCCGGCGGACCATGCAACAGCAGATGGTCCAGCGCCTCCCCGCGTTGCTTCGCAGCCTGCACAAAAACTTTCAGGTTTTCCACAACGGCTTCCTGGCCTGTGAAATCAGAAAATTCCTGTGGACGTAATAAGCGTTCCAGCTCTTTTTCCGCGGGGCTGAGGTTTTCGCTTTCGGGATCAATATTTGGGTTCATCTACGTTCAAAAATACGGGTAATAATGACCGGATGAGCAGGCGATCTCAACTGCCGGGATGTGAACTTTATCAATGAGTTAAAAGATGGAGAAAACCATTTTGAAAATTTCCCGCCAATAATGATTAGGGGGAAAAGCAGATAGTAAAAAAAAGACCCCCCATTCCGGAGAGCCTTTTAATAAACTTTTTTAATGACCATGTCCGCCACCGCCGTCTTCTTCTCCCGGGCGCAACGGAACTGTTTGCGGAATAAAATCTTTTTCTTCTCCGGGTTTGCTGTAATCATAAGCCCAGCGGTGAACTTCCGGAAGTGCGCCCGGCCAGTTGCCATGCGTATGCTTCATCGGCGTTGTCCATTCAAGGGTATTCGACCCGTACGGATTCTGTGATGACTTCGGACCGCGGAACATGCTGTAGAAAAAGTTGAAAAGGAAGATCAGCTGTCCGACGGCGCCCAACAGGGCAAAGCCGGTGATCAGCACGTTCTCATTCTGCAGATGATCGAACATCGGGAAATAAGAGTTCGTGTAATAGCGGCGCGGCACGCCAGCAAGTCCGAGGAAGTGCATCGGGAAGAACACACCGTAAGCGCTGATGAAAGTGATCCAGAAATGCAGGTAACCCATGTTCTTGTTCATGTGTCGCAGGAACATTTTAGGGAACCAGTGATAAACGCCGGCAAACATTCCAAGGATCGCTGAAACACCCATCACAATATGGAAGTGGGCAACCACAAAATAGGTGTCATGAATGTTAATGTCCAGCGCGGAGTCAGCGAGAATGATACCTGTTACACCACCCGTGATAAATGTTGATACAAGTCCGCAGGCGAAGAGCATGCCCGGCGTGAACTGAATATTCGCTTTATGCAACGTGGTAATGTAGTTAAACGCTTTCACCGCTGAGGGGATCGCGATCAGCAGCGTGGTGAACACGAATACGGATCCGAGGAATGGATTCATACCGGTGATGAACATGTGGTGACCCCACACAATGAAGGAAAGAAATCCGATCGCGAGGATTGAAGTCACCATGGCGCGGTAACCAAAGATCGGCTTGCGCGCGTTGACGGAAATAATTTCCGACGTAAGTCCGAGCGCGGGCAGAATGATGATGTAAACTTCGGGGTGCCCGAGGAACCAGAAAAGGTGTTCGAAAAGGATCGGGCTGCCGCCGGTTTGTTCCAGCGGGTGTCCCTGGATGTAAATGTCGGAGAGGTAAAAGCTCGTTCCAAAGCTACGGTCGAAGATCAGGAGCAGCGCGCAGGAAAATAATACCGGGAATGAAAGCACGCCAAGAACAGCCGTAATGAAAAATGCCCAGACCGTTAGCGGCAGGCGGGTCATCTTCATGCCTTTCGTCCGCAGGTTAATGACAGTGATGATGTAATTCAGTCCACCCAGAAGTGATGAAATGATAAAGAGCGACATGGACACCAGCCATAAGGTCATTCCCGCGCCCGATCCCGGAATGGATTGCGGCAAAGCGGAGAGCGGCGGATAAACTGTCCATCCCGCGGATGCAGCGCCGTCTTCCACGAAGATGGAGATGGTCATCACAAGACTTGAAGCGAAGAAAAACCAGAAGGAGAGCATGTTCAGAAAACCTGAGGCCATGTCGCGCGCGCCGACCTGGTAAGGGATGAGCAGGTTGGCAAATGTTCCGCTCAATCCGCCGGTGAGGACCATAAAAACCATGATCGTACCGTGGATCGTGATCAATGCGAGGTAAGCATTTGGGTCGAGGATGCCATCGGGGCCCCACTTATCACCCATCACCGCATTGATAAATGCAAATTTTTCTCCCGGCCACGCGAGCTGGAGACGGAAGACGATGGACATGACCATTGCGATGCAGGCCATTATAACCGCGGTTATTAAAAACTGGCGGGAAATGGTTTTATGGTCCATGCTGAACACATACTTCGAGATGAAGGATTCATGGTGGTGACCATGTTCGTCATGCCCGTGATGTACATGCGCCTCTTGCCCGAGCGTTTGCGCGTGGAGATCACCGTGTGCGTGCTTTTCAGCCATTTTCTTTTTTTGTTTTAATTTTTTCCTTCAATCTTTCCGGTTGTAACGGAAAACAATAGTGGAACAGGAGGATCTATTTCTGACCAATTGACTGCGTAGGGCTCTGGCCTGCGAAATACGGCTTATG
>DATDOQ010000239.1:0-8919 GCA_035293205.1 Bacteroidia bacterium | reverse complement strand
AAAACACCCAATCGTGAGAAACCTCGATCGAATCAAATTCGATTTCATCAGCACCATCGACACGGTTGAAACCGGGCCCGGCGTGAAAAAAACAATTCTTATCCGCTCTTCCGATAAGTCGCGGTATGTGCGCGCCGGTTTAGGAATTTCACTGCGGATGGCGATGATCAAGAGACCGCCCTCTTCCTTCAACAAGCCGTTCCTGCCGGTTGCCGTTTTGCTGGAAGGAAATTTTGATTCCTATTATAAAGGAAAATTTCTTCCGCCTGAGCTGAAAGAAAGCAAATCCATCGGTTACCGGGAAAAAAGTAAAAAACCGTCAAAGATTATCGTAGTTGCCGATGGTGATGTGGCGCGCAATCCTGTTAACCAGGGAAAACCGCTTCCGCTTGGTTATGATTTGCTCAACCGCCTCAACCAGGAATTTTATGCGAATAAAACTTTTTTGCTGAACAGCGTCAATTATTTATGCGACGATAAAGGCCTGCTTGAACTTCGGTCGCGGGAAGTTACCTTGCGCCTGCTCAACCGCAGCGAAATAAAAGAGCACCGGCTCAAATGGCAGCTCATCAACACGGTGGGACCAATCGTCTTTCTTGCAGCATTCGGCTTCATCAGCATCTGGACGCGCAACAGGAAATACGTAAAAGGAATTCCTTTGCATCCGGCGATTCTGATCGCGCTTGCATTCGTACCGGCGATCATGGTCCATTTTCTCATTAAAGACTGGTCGATAACTATTGGATTCACATTAGCCACCCTGCTTGCTATTGGAATACATTATTGGTTCTCCGCGCGCCGCTAAACCGACAGAAGCGACCATCTGTGAGAGAAGACATGCCGCAAAATGAATTTTTAACTGCAATTAAATTGAAATAATAATCTTTACGTAAAATCCCCGGTTAATTAGAAGCCATCTCAAAAATGTTTAACCGCAAAGCACGCAAAGCAGGCGCAAAGTACGCAATGAAAATAATCACTCAATCACAGCACTTTGCGTTCTTGGCGTATTTTTCTTAGCGGCCTTTGCGGTTTCCTATTTTATTTTTGATATGTCTTCTAATATTCTGAAGTATAATTTTTATCCATTTTTATGTCAAAACGAACCATTCTTGCTTTCACTACTGTTCTTGTTCTTGCCCTGATCACGCTTTATTTTTATTCGAAAAGGGATCAAACAACGATTCAACGCGAATTGAGTGATTTTGCATATTTAGATACAGCCGCCATCACCAAAATTTTTCTTGCCGATAAGGCAAAACACGAGGTAACACTCACCCGTGTGCGGGGAAATGCAGGCCAAAATGATCACTGGATGGTGAATGGTAAATATCCCGCGCGGCCGGATGCAGTCAGGACTTTGCTCACCACAATTCATGATGTGTCTGTAAGAAAACCTGTCGGGTTGAAAGCGCGCGAAACCGTGATCAAGCAGTTGATGACCGGTTCCACTAAAATTGAAATTTACGCAGGCAAAAAACTGGTGAAACAATATTATGTTGGCGGTGAAACACCTGACATGATGGGCACTTACATGCTGCTCAGCGATGTGTCCGATCCGGACGATATCGTTAATTCAACAGAACCGTTTGAAACGGAAATTAAAGGATTCAACGGCTATCTGACGCCGCGCTATTTTACAAATCTGGCTGAATGGCGCGATAGGACTGTTTTTAATTATTATGTTCCGGAAATTCGTTCGATCCGCGTCGAAAACAACCTGGATGCAAACAGCTCATTCATCGTCACGCAGGCTGCAGGAAGCAAAATTTTCGGACTCACCGATCTTTTGGGGCGGCCATTGCCTTTTGACACGCTGAAACTAAAGCAATACATTTCCTATTTCGGGCGCATCAATTTTGAATTGATTGAAACGACGCTTAAACCTTCAACACGAGATTCAATCATCCGTTCGCGGCCGGCTTTTACGATCGCTGTTACCGACGCTTCCAACAAAAAAAATGAAGTGGTGATGTTCCGCAAAAAAAATGACGGGATCATGCCGGAAGACACTGCGGCCACTCCACCTCCGCCTTATGATCCGGACCGCATGTTCGCACTTGTAAACGACCGGCAGGATTTTGTGGTCGTTCAATACTATGTTTTTGGCAAATTACTGCCTTCGGTTGATTATTTTCTGCCTGTAAGAGCGGCAAAACCTGTTGTGAATAAGTAGGCTTTGGGAGCTGGCTCCGATGTTAATAACCTTGTTCCTCCGCCGGGCATTCTTCCTTTATGCATGGCGTGGGCTGTGGCCTCCAGCATGTCAAGTGAAAAACCGCTATAATTCCCGGACTGTTAAAAAGGTGTTCAAAAGTTCGATTCCACAAGCCGGCCAAGGGTAACAAAAGGGATAAATTTGTGAGTATGAAATTCATTGTATCCAGTTCCGCATTGCTCCGGCAGCTTCAAACGCTGAGTGGTGTGCTCAATTCGACAAACACATTACCGATTCTTGACAATTTTCTTTTCGAAATTGATAAAGGTTCCCTGACAATTTCCGCGTCTGATCTCGAAACAACGATGACCACGCAGCTTACTGTTGAGTCAAAGGACAGCGGAAATATAGCTGTGCCGGCGAAGCTGCTGATCGAGACGCTCAAAGCATTTCCGGAACAGCCGCTCACTTTTTCAATCGATAAAAAACGTTATGGGATTGAAATCTCATCTGATTTCGGAAAATACAAGATCACCGGTCAGAACGCGGATGAATTTCCCAAAGCTCCCAATGTAGACCAGGGGCAATCGCTCGATATGGAAGCTTCTGTCCTCGGCCGCGCTATTGCCAAAACGCTTTTTGCTGCAGGAAACGATGATCTTCGCCCCGTAATGTCAGGCGTTTTTGTGCAGTTTTCACCCGACAGCACCACATTCGTGGCAACAGATGCACATAAGTTGGTGCGTTACCGGCGGACGGATATCAAAACGACCGGAAGCGCATCGTTCATTCTTCCCCGGAAGCCGCTCAACATGCTCAAGAATGTGCTTGCGGGCGCCGAAGGAATCGTGCACGTAGAATACAATGCAACCAATGCCCGTTTTTCCTGGGGAATTGCGCCGGATGGCTCCGTCGGATCAACGCTCATATGTCGCCTCATTGATGGAAAATATCCGAATTATGAAGCGGTTATACCAAAAAACAACCCGAACAAACTGACCATCGACACAAGCGCGCTGCTTGGTTCCATTCGCCGGGTTTCAATTTTTGCCAATAAAACCACCCATCAGGTTCGTTTGAAAATTGCAGGTAGCGAGTTGAATATTTCTGCTGAAGATCTGGATTTCTCAAACGAAGCTACTGAACGTCTCACCTGCTCTTATTCGGGTGACGACATGGAAATCGGATTCAATTCCAAATTTCTCGCAGAAATGCTGACCAATATCGGAAGTGAAGAAGCGATGATCGAAATGTCGGCTCCAAACCGCGCGGGAATTCTACTTCCTTCAAAAACGAATGATGCGGAAGATACGCTCATGCTAGTGATGCCGGTGATGCTAAATAATTAATCTTGCATCATCTCAAGAAGCTCAACCAGGCCGGGCTTTAGCCAACAAAAAAGCTGTCCTTTCCAACTTAATGGGGCAGCTTTTTTCATTTACTGGAGTGGTTGAAACTAATATGTGAAAATCTGCGAAATCTGTGGCCTCTTTAAAGGCAGGATCGTTTTTCATTTGCCACAGATTACACAGATTAACACAGATTAAAGGGGCCGTTTTTTCATTGACCCACATTTTTCCCGCGCATTTCTTCCCCGTTCCGGAAAATGTACCGGAATACTTTCAGCAAATGCATTGCGGATAATTCAGAGCGATGGATTCTTCTCTGCAGTGGCTTCGCTCATTTCGGCGACAGCTTTGTCAAATTCTTCGATCAGCTTTTTTCTTCTCATAACGAGATCGGCCACCATGGTGGATTCGCGGAAGAAAAGTGACATGAAAAGCCAACGGCTGCGGATTATGCTCAGGCTGCGATAATAAAACCAGGTAAATAAACCAGTGACGGGCCAGGTGAAAAAATAGATAAGCCATATCCAACCAGGCCGTGAAGTGAATTCCCACGCATGAAAATTTTCCCAGCTAAGTATAGCGAGCGCCGTGTACCAGATAAGAAAAAGAAACATTCCCGCTGCGGCTCCAACGCCTCCCCGGAATTCGCTTTGCTTTACAAATTTCCGGGAGATAAAGGATGCGGTGGCAAATGGAAGATAGTTATGGATCAATCCCCAGAAAAAAAACGGGAAACCAAAAATAATCAGCAGCAATTCCCCCGTATTTTTCAACCACCTTTTTCCTTGTCCGCCTCTGACAATGCGGTCGCTCAGACCTAGCGCTTCCACCGTTTCAAAATAATTACGCGTCTCCGCGCCGATACGTTTTACGCGCGCCGTATCGTGCTCTTGAAAATAATTGATCGCACGAACAATTCCTTTTGTCATTTCAAACTTTTCAGCCGGACCACCTTCCATCCCACGGGCTTTCATCAGCTTGTAGCGATATAATTTTTCAATTTCCAATGTCAGCTGATCCGTTTCCGCGTCTTCCGTATGAATGATCGCCTGCTCAAGCCGTTTGCGTATTTCTGCTGTAAGTGCTTCGGCGGCAGCAAACCCTTCCGTTTGAAATTGTTTATTGTAATCCGGCACATGGGTCGGTTCACTGAAGGCGACATAAACGTCGCGCCGGAATTTATGCGGGTCTTCATAATTCAGCCCGGCGCAAATAATTTTTATATCAATATTAAAATTAAAATGCTCCATAGCGCCCAGCGCAATCCGCGCGGTGCCTGTTTTCAGCGGCTGTAATTTCCGCCCGGTCCTGCTGATACCTTCCGGAAAGATCAGAATTGCGCCGCCATTTCCCAGGTGCTCGTAACATTTTTGAAATGTTTCCTTGTTTTTAACTAACAAAGAAGGGTCGTCTTGCTGACGATAAACGGGAATCATGTTGAGCCGGGGGAACAGCCATTTCGCGAATGCGCCTTTGAAAACAGATCCTTTTGCAAGAAAAAAAACACGCCGTTTGATTACCGTCGCAAGCACAACCGGGTCGAGGAAAGCGCCGGGATGATTGGCGCAGATGATCAACGGACCATTTTCGGGTACACGGTCTGCCTTATCATAATACGCTTTCCGGAAGAAAACCTTAAACGTGATGCGAAAAAGAAATTTCAGGATAGCGTAAATCATAATTTCATTTTTCGGCAATCTGTGACTGCGCCGGCTAAGTAAATGAAAAAATAAGAACTTTGCCTAATGTTCATCCTGCCAGTATTAAAAAATTAACCGCAGAGCGCCGATAGCTATCGGTGCGCGGAGAAAATAAACCGCAGAGTGCCGATAGCTATCGGCGCACAGAGAAATGTTGGGCTTAAGTTTAAAATAATTTTACCCCCTTTAATAGCACGCGTAATAAGCGTTTGTACAAAAAATATGACCTCACAGCGGGAGTTATTTTTAAGACATGTAGCGCAAACTTCCCCGGCACCCATGGGTCTTGAAATTGTGCGCGCGGAAGGTTCATTTCTGTTCGATAAAAAGAAAAAAAAATATGTCGATCTGATTTCCGGAATCTCAGTCAGCAGCGTCGGGCATTGCCATCCTGCCGTAGTGAGTGCTATCCGGGAACAATTGAAATCGTACATGCACCTGATGGTGTATGGAGAATATATCCAGGGTCCGCAGGTCCGGCTGGCGGAAAAGCTTGCATCATTGCTCCCTAAAAAATTAAACTGTACCTATTTCACAAATTCCGGAACAGAAGCGATCGAAGGCGCGCTGAAACTCGCCAAAAGGATCACAGGCCGGAGCGAACTGGTTTCATTCCGTAACGGCTACCATGGAAGCACGCATGGCGCATTGAGCATCATGGGCGCGGAAACATTTAAAAGCGCGTTTCGCCCGCTCCTGCCCGATACCAGGTTGCTGAATTTTAACGCGGTGAAAGATCTCGCGCAGATCACCAGCCGGACCGCGTGCGTTGTGGTAGAACCTATGCAGGGAGAGGCCGGCGCTTTGCCATCTGCACCCGGATTTCTTGCCGCATTACGCAATCATTGCAACAAAACCGGCGCATTGCTGATTTTTGATGAAATACAGACGGGCTTTGGACGAACCGGCAGCATGTTTGCTTTTGAACAGGAAAAAGTTGTTCCCGATATCCTGGTGCTTGCAAAAGGACTTGGCGGCGGAATGCCGATCGGCGCATTTATTTCTTCGCGCGAAAACATGGAGATGCTGACGAACAATCCTGTGCTCGGACATCTGACCACCTTCGGCGGTAATGCGGTTTGCTGCGCGGCGGCGTTTGCCACGATCGAAACGGTTGAAAATGAAAAACTGCTGCGCGGAATTAAAAAACGTGAAAAAATTATCCGGCGATATTTCAGGCACCCTGCAATAAAAAAGCTCCGTGGACGCGGCTTGCTTTACGCCGTTGTGCTGGATAACGAAAAGGCCGTGCAAAAAGTTATCAGGAAATGCCTTGCCGCCGGTGTGATCACCGACTGGTTTTTATTTTGCCCCGAAGCGCTCCGGATCGCACCACCGCTCAATATCCCGGAAAAAGTGCTGGAAGAATCCTGCAAAATAATCGTGAAAGCGATCGATGCGCTGTAGCGGCGCTGTTCGTGGCTTCAGCTATCTTTGTGCATTGCGTTAAAGGATAACCTATGAAATTACACCGCGAAGGAACGCTGACCATCGTCATGACACTTTTATTCGTGCTCGTGATCAACGTTGTCCTGTTTAAAATCGACCCGGCATTCGGCATCTGGAACATCCTCGCCCTGGTTCTGACACTGGTATTGCTGGTGATCATCCTCCAGTTTTTTCGTAATCCGGCACGTGAAACCAAAGCTGAACAAACTCATATTGTAGCGCCCGCGGATGGAAAAGTTGTGGTGATCGAAGAAGTGGAAGAATCAGAGCATTTTAAAGACAAGCGCATACAACTTTCCATCTTTATGTCACCCTTTGATGTGCACGTGAACCGCTACCCAATAAGCGGAACGGTGACGAAAGTCGTTTATCACCCCGGCCTTTATCTGGTCGCGTGGCATCCGAAATCTTCCACTGAAAATGAACGTTCAACCGTTGTTGTTGAACATGCAAACGGCCAGTCCGTATTGTTCCGGCAAATAGCGGGCGCGATGGCAAAAAGGATTGTCTGTTATTCAAAGTTGGGTGATAAAGCGGTGGCGGGCGCGGAAATGGGTTTCATCAAGTTCGGATCGCGCGTGGACGTTTTTCTTCCCGTGGGAACCAAATTGAATGTAAAAATCGGCGATGTGGTCAAAGGGGGCGTTACGATCCTTGGCTCGCTTTCCTGAAACCCGGGAATTCCTTATCTTTGTATATTAACAGGCAAATCATTTCAAAAACCCGGAAATAAAAATGAAAAAATTATTTGTAATTCTTGCGCTTGCAGGCATGACCGGCAGCGTATCAGCAACCACCCTCGCTTCTTTCACCGGCAATGCTGTCGTTGTTTTTACCGGCGATAAAAAAGGCGATAAGAAGAAGAAAAAGAAAAAAGCCGGTTGCGAAACTGAGCAAAAAGGTTGTGCAAAAGATGGCGAAAAAAAGAGCGGATGCTGCAAAGGCAAAACCGCAACACCGGCTCCGGCACCTGCTCCTGCCCAATAAAGCATTTATTGCTTCTCACACAAAGAACCTGCAAACGCAGGTTTTTTTTATGCCCGTGAATTAAAGTGTTGAGATAGTTACGACCCGACGATCACCTTTAACTGATCAAGGTGACTAATCTCATAGGTGACTTTTTCTTTGTGGCTGCCTTTCGCGGGGTTGAAAAAAACCTGGTGCCAGCCGGCCTCTCTTGCACCGACAATATCCACTTCGAGATCGTCACCGATCATCAGCGCTTCGCCTGCTTTTCCGCCGCATTTTTTTAAGGCATGACGAAAAATTCTTCTGTCTGGCTTGGCATAACCACATTCTTCCGAAGTAAGTATCACATCAAAATATTTTTCAAGTCCGCTGTGACAGATTTTATGCCGTTGCACTTCGGGAAACCCATTCGTGATAATATGCAGTTTGAACCGCGCATGAAGCGTTTCAATCACCTCTTTTGCCCCCGGAACGAGGTTGCGTTTTTTCGGCGCTTCCGATAGATAATCGTGGTCAATTTTTTCGGATAATATTGGATCATGAACACCGAAATGCGCCAGCGCCTGTTTGAAGCGAAGCGCGCGCAATGTTGCCTTGTCGATTATTTTTCTCCTGTAACGGTCCCAGAGCAGATCGTTGTACCGGTTATAATGATCAATGAATATTTCCTCCGATTCGACACCGCGCTGCCCGAGCTGATATTTTTTATAAAGCTCGCCAAGGGTTTCACGCGCGTTCTTATCCAGGTCCCATAAGGTGCGGTCTAAATCAAAAAATAAGTGTCGGTAACCGGGCATAAATTACGCTGCTAAAAATATTTTCTTCTGAAATGCATCAATGTGGAATATACTGTGACAATTGGAGATACTGGGCAATTCCATTCAGTATCAGCGACCAGAACACGAGTGAAACGAGCAGGTAAACGAGCACTGCTTTTCTTTTCCTGAAAAACTGTGCGGCAACCATCGCGCCAAATGGAATTGAAATAATGCTCGGTGTTACGAATGCAACTCCAATCAGTCCGAACCTTTTTTTAACCCGTACAATAAACCGGCGGCCACTCGTGATATTTTTTCTTTTTCTGGGTTGGGCCTTAAAGACTGACTTGCCGGTAAAAAGCGCTCTCAGAACTGCGAGCATTTTCCGCCACCAGTGCGTGATTTTTTTGCCGGCGTAATAAAAAAGAATAATTCCAATCGCGCCACCGATCGTGGTGACCGCAAATGCTTCTCCGAAATTCAGGTGGTTACGTTCCGCGTCAAACGGCGCAAGCAGAAACTTAACACTCGCAATC
>DATDOQ010000238.1:0-7508 GCA_035293205.1 Bacteroidia bacterium | reverse complement strand
TGGCTCAGCCAAAAGAAAATGGCTGAACTATTTGGCGCGGATGTCCGCACAGTAAATGAGCATCTTCAAAACATATACAATACCAATGAATTAGAGCGCGAAGCAACTATCCGGAAAACCCGGATAGTTCAAAAGGAAGGCATTCGTGACGTTTCCCGTGATGTTGATTTTTATAATCTCGATGCCATTATCGCCGTTGGCTACCGGGTAAACAGCCGGCAGGCAACGCAGTTCCGCATCTGGGCTACCAAAACCCTCCGGGAGTTCATCATAAAAGGCTTCGTGCTGGATGATGAACGACTGAAACAGGGACCACGCTTTGGAAAAGACTACTTCGGGGAATTATTGGAGCGCATCCGGGAGATTCGTGCAAGCGAAAGACGTTTCTATCTTAAAATTACCGACATCTATGAACAGTGCAGTATTGATTACAACAAAGAAGCTGAAATAACCCAAACATTCTTTAAAACCGTTCAAAACAAATTACATTGGGCAATCACCGGTAAAACTGCTGCCCAGTTGATCGCTGAGCGGGCCAGTGCTTCAAAACCCAATATGGGATTGCAGACATGGAAAAAAGCGCCAAGGGGTAAAATCCTCAAGAGTGATGTTACCGTAGCAAAAAACTACCTGATAGAAAAAGAAATCAAAGACCTGGAACGCATTGTCTCTATGTACCTCGATTACGCCGAGAATCAGGCCGCGCGACAAATACCAATGAAAATGACCGATTGGGTTACTAAACTTGACGCATTCCTGCAATTCAACGAATACCAGATTTTGAAAGATGCCGGAAAAATCCGCCATGAAGTTGCTGTGAAGCTGGCAGAAAATGAATATGACAAATTCCGGGTGATACAGGACAGAAGCTTTGAGAGTGATTTTGATAAGGAAGTAAAGAAACTAACCCCCGGAAAGAAAGGCAGTAAAGGAAAAAAATGATCTTCCTGAAATGGCTTTCGTTGAACTGAATTCTGCCGCAATCCGGAAAATGCTCGGGCCGGAAAACTTTTACAAAAACGGCTGCCTCGTTTATACAAAGCACAACACGGCACTGATTCTTCATATCCGGGAGTCGAAGGTTGAGTGGCTGAAATACACCCGGTTGGCAGAGGAACTGAATTCCGGGAAGGAATTAAGGATTTGTTTGAAGCAAAATAATATCAGAGATTTACAAATGACACGATTCATTCTATTCTCCGCAATATCCCTCACCCTCGCATCCTGCAGCCCGAATACTGCCGAACATAATTCATTAAAGGGTGTAATCTACCGCAACGCAAACGAAGTGCCGCAGTTCAAAAACTTCACAGAAATTGGTGGTGCGCTCATAGACAACGGCGAAGGCGCAGTGGGTGAATCTGAATTTGCGATTTCGCATATAACAGACAGCATCCGTCATATTCTTATTCTTGAAAAACTTGTGAGAGAAAACAACAACCCGCAATCCAAATACCAGGTTCTGGACACGATCAATATCGGCAGTGTCAAGCAATCTGAATACATCACGTATTGCAATTGTTATTCGGACACCGTTTTCGATCCGGAAATCATTGCATGGGTAATTGCAGACGGCGCCGCGGAATATTATGACCGGATTATTAAAGCATGGCGCGCCGATACCGAAACAGGTGAAATAACTTTAATTAAAGATACCAGGGGAATTAAGTGCACCAATGAATGTTATGGCATGGAGGGCGATCTTGAGGTGGAGCATTGACTATGCGGAGGGCTTTTTCATGCGGATTTACGTAAGTTATTAACCACGGAGGATTCGCGGAGGGATGCACGGAGGTTCACGGAGTATTTATGGTTATTATTGAAAACACCTGTTCAATCCGATATTCTTTTTCCTCCGTGTGCCTTAGTGCATACCTCGTTTTGACCTCAGTGGTTAAGTCCCCAACGCATGTCCGTTTTCCCAAAGGCGATTTTATTCTCTCCTATCACCCCTTCCAAAATTTTGTTAATCCCCCACCCCCGGCACATTTTGTGAATTCTCTGGTAGAGAAGTGTTTTAAAACCCAGAGAAAATGAGACGAGAACTTTCCAATAGACCCGCGGTGAAGACCGGCCAACCCATTAAAGTCCGCCTGAATGACCGCACCATCATTATCGTCAGGAGCCAGGAAGCTTTACGAAAATGGATGAATCAATTTCCGGCGGCGCAGATCATCGGCTAGATTTTGCGTGAAAAATCCTCGTTTTGCGGAATTTGTCCCTGCCTGATTTTTTGCCCGGAACTTTGGTTTTATTCACTTCGCACCTATTTCATTGATTTACAAATATTTAACATTCAACTAACTGGTTTTCAACAGGTTTTCCGTATCTTACCAACAGGATTTGCACAAATTATTCACAATGAAGGGTTTGAATGTAAGTGGTTCTGACACAGGGAGGTTTTCACCGTTTGACCGTTACTTTATACCATCCGTCGAAGATTGCCCACCAATCAAAGAAAAAGAGGCGATTCATTGCTAAAACATCCTTCATTTGTATGATAATACCACTTAATAATGAAACGCTTAGTATTTACAAAAGAAAGTACACTTATGAAAACTCGTAACCGTAAGCCCGTGTTTGCAATGCCGGAGAAAAAAAATTCAGACGCGAAAGTAATTAAGCTTAAAGTTGATTATCGCACAACCATTGTTGTTCGCAGCCAGAAAGCGCTTGAAATGTGGATGGGAAAATATCCCAATGCGAAAATTGTAGCCTGATTAATTTTAACCCCGCGACCGTCCTGCTAAACCGGGATGATTTGATTTTCTGTTCTCAATCCAGCTTGTCGTCTATCTCATCCATTTTTGCTTCCGTATAAGCGCCTGAGGTCACATATACGATCTTCCCGCTGCTGTCCAGCACAAAAATATACGGCTTCCCACCATCCTCCATTTTCAGCCCGGATTTATAAGGCTCAATTTCCCCTTTGTAAATGAGAATGTGCGGCTGAATGTCATCCTGCACATCTTTTTTCATTTGTTTCTGCACGCCTGCCGCAAGTCCCTGCCGCGAACCGGTGAACATCGGGATAAAATAAAGGTTGATATCGTACTGGATATCCGCCATCAATTCCGTCTTCGCGATAAAACGATCGTATGCAGGCTCCATCCACGTGAGCAAGTCTTTTTCCGCCTGCTGTGAATAAGCGAGTACAAGGATCGCCGGTTTTCCCTTTGAATCATTTGGAATGGAAACGCTTTTATGATCGAGATTCTCCGTACGCATCGCCGGGAAATTTTCACCTACCGGCGGGCCACCAGCGAGCGCGACTGCAAAAGCGAAAAGTGCAAATAGGATAATTTTCATTTTATAAATTGTGGAGCTACCGAAAATAATCAAATTCCCTGCCACCTGCTTTATATTAAACGCCATTCATGACATCAATAGTATGGTTTATGGAAATCTTCCCTGTTAACTTTCGATAAATATTCAGACCTTGTTGTTATTGTTGAAATTTATTAATAGCAATTTCATGAAATCATATCCAAAACTGCTTTTTGCCGTCGCATTGAACTTCATTTTTTCCGGTTTCACTTTTTCCCAGCAAATTACGGGTGGCGGTTCTCATTCGCTCGTCATCTGCAGTGACAGTACAGGACGTTCATGGGGAGCAAATTATAGCGGACAACTTGGCAATGGCACAACCAATAGCACCACGACTCCCGTTTCTGTGAGTACGATTTCAGGACTTGTCGCTGTGGCAAGCGGGTGGGAACACGCGCTTGCATTAAGAAATGACAGCACTGTTTGGGCATGGGGTGAAAATATGTATGGTCAGCTCGGCGACAGTTCCAATTTTGACAGTGATACACCGGTGAAAGTAAAGGTCATTGACAGTATTATTTCCATTTCATCCGGTCATATACATACACATTCGCTTGCCGCGAAGAGTGATGGTTCCGCCTGGGCGTGGGGATATAATTCAAACGGGAAGTTGGGTGATAATACAACCACAAACAGGAATTTTCCAGCCAGGGTACATGGCCCCGGCAATGTTGGTTTCCTTTCCGGGATCATCGCGGTAGCGGGTGGACATGATTTTTCACTCGCTTTAAAAAACGACGGAACGGCCTGGGGCTGGGGCGCGAATTCTTTTGGTCAGCTTGGCGACAGCAGCAATACAACGACATATACTCCGCGGAAAGTGACAATCCTCTCTGGCGCTAGGTCCATCGCGGTTGGAGACTGGCATTGTATCGCGCTGAAAAATGACAGTACCGCCTGGACATGGGGTTATGGTGGATCGGGAAGGCTTGGGGATAATTCCAATCTTTCGAAAAACGCGCCGGTGATGGTGCATGGTCCTAACGATGTGGGGTTTCTAACTGGTATAATAGCAATCGCGGCGGGAGAAACATTTTGTCTCGCATTAAAATACGATGGAACTGTTTGGTCATGGGGCAAAAATGACCTGGGCCAGCTGGGAGATAATTCGACCACTGACAGATGGACGCCTGTGCAGGTTGCTGGACCCGGCGGAGCTGGTTTTTTATCAGGAATAATAAGTATCGGAGCCGGGGCGCGGCATGCAATGGCTTTAAGAAATGATGGAACGCTTTTCACATGGGGCGATAATGGATCTGGACAGCTTGGTGACGGCTCCTATTTCACAAGCACAACACCAGTCCAGGTAAATGGTCTTTGCGCAATGCCAACTTCAGCGGAAGAAAATATTTCAAGCGCTGGCATTTCAGTTTTTCCAAATCCAACAACCGGTATATTTTATTTAAGCACCGGTGATGAAATAAATCCGGGATCTTCATTTGCAATTTACAATTTATGTGGCCAGATTGTTTATCGTTCAGAAATAAATAAAAAGGAAATTGAAATTGATCTATCGGCGCTGGCAAAGGGTTTCTACCTGTTCCGGGTTCAAAACGGGGGTATTATCATTATAAAATATATGGTCTTACAATAATGAAGGGATTATCAAGAAATGATAAGAAAAAATTGTGATAGGGAATCTTGTGTGGCTAAATTATTGTTTAAGCAACATTTATTAAAAAGTACACAGAGAAAAATGGTGGTATACATCCGCCGCGGCGGAGGCACAGAGGTTTTTTCTGACTGAAGTTATGTTTGAGCATGCGTGGAAATATTTTTCACTATAGCAGCATTTTTAAAAAGAACCACGGAGGTGAAAAGCGAGGTATGCACGGAGTACCACGGAGGAGGTGGTTAATGTTTGCGTTGTATTCCGATGCAAACATATGTTGATGCAATCCTGTGCGGCAAACGTCGGTTAGGGTGACGAGGCCGGGGTGGTTTAGAGGTTAGGGTGAAGTGTTTTCATTTTTCGCGAAGTGCATTCTCCAAGTCCTAAACAAATATCTGCACGAAATCCCCTCTTAAAAAAGCGTATTTTTGCCACTCAATCGGACGCTTATGGCGGGCACTGTGCCCACTTACAAAATTATTACGCCTGCTATTCCTTCGGCCGGCGTTTATTTTTTTACAACTGACAGCGGAATGCAATACGAAGTCCGTTTCGGCCGGCGGCAGGATAATATTCTGCATGCTACGATCGTATTTGGCGTCATCAACGAAGAATTCGACGGTGAAGAATATGTGATCACCAACCGGGGCGAGGTTTTCCGCGTTATGAGCACCATCGTGCAGATCGTCAAAATGTTTATGCTGGAACACGAAAAGATCATGTGTTACGAATTCACCGGCATTCCAAAAGACGGTGAAGAGGAAACCAAATCATCCCAGCGGACACTCCTTTACCAACGTTACCTGCCGCGTATTTTTGAATCCGGCTGGGAATTTAACTTCAGCGGGAATTCGGCCATTGTCACCCGAAAACATTTGCGTTAATCATCCGGCTTCGGATTGTAACCAAATCCACGCATTTCGTTATAAGATCAGCCACTTCACGCCGGACCTTCTACATCTGGTGGGAAGCAAACCGGGTGTTTGTGGTGGAATTTCCACGGAAGGGAACTGATTCCTGTAATTTTGCGGGAAAAACGGTTCCCTTTCCTTCCTTAATTAGCGTTAAATTTGTTGCGATGAAAAAGTTACTGCCGGCAGTTCTTGCCGGTTTTATGTTTTCCTTCTCAGGCAGAGAGCATCCGCCTTTCATAAAAATTGACCGTCTCAACCAGCGAATGACGAATGGCGCTGATACAACGTATGTTGTGAATTTCTGGGCTACCTGGTGCGCCCCCTGTGTGAAAGAGCTGCCCGATTTTACAGCATTCGACTCCATTCATGCAAATGATAAAGTGAAAGTCATACTCATCTCAATGGATTTTAAGCAGGACATTGGAACAAAACTTGTCCCTTTTATCCATAAGCGCAGGATCAAAACGGAGGTCCTGGTGCTGGACGAGCTTTACGACAACGAATGGATTCCGAAAGTTGATTCTGGCTGGCAGGGAAATATTCCGGTCACGCTGATCCGGAACGTTTCAAGGAACTACAGGAAATTCTTACCAAGGGAAACCACGCGCGCCGAGCTCGACAGCCTGATCAGGACCGAATAGAACGCGCCCGTGAATGAAAAATCTTATTGTGTTATTCGCCTGTGTGTTGATGGCGGTTTCGGTGCAGGCGCAATCCCGGATCGCGAAACGACATGTGAAAGAAGGCACGCTTTCCCTTCGCATGGGAAATTACACGGGCAGCATCAGCTCGTTCACCAAAGCTATTGAAGCAAGCGACTCTTACCAGGAAGCTTATAATCTGCGCGCCATCGTCTACATCCGCACTTTCCGTTTTGTGGATGCTGTTACAGATTTGGATAAAGCGATCGCTTTAAATCCGAACGATGCCACCGCCTATTTTTACCGGGGAGTCGCGCAGACGCATCTGCGCCGCGACAGTGTTGCCATCCAGGATTTTACAAAAGCAATTCAAACGAAACCTGATTATCATGAGGCTTATTTTCAGCGCGGCCTTGTAGCGTACAGAATGAAAAATTACGGGCAGGCTGCCAGCGATTTTCGTTTTTCCAACCTGCTACATCCAATGGACAGTACATTAACGGAGCTGGCGCGGGCGGAATATTCCGATGGTCAATATGAAGAAGCGACTGTTCATCTCGACCAGGCGCTCCTGCGGAATCCACAAAATCCGGAATTGTTTTACCTGCGGGGCCACACAAATTATTCAATGGGAAGATATGAATCTGCGCTGAAAGATTTTAATCAATCCATCGTACTCAACGGGAACGGGGAATCGTACGCTGGCAGGGCATGGGTCTATTACGCGAAAGAAAATTACCCGCAGGCGTTGAAGGATGCGGATTCTGCAATTCACATCATGCCCAACAATCCGGCAGGCTATACTGCGCGCGGAATGATCAAAAGCAGGCAAAAAGATTTGCGCGGCGGCATGGTTGACTTTAACACGGCGATTGGGCTTGATTCCGCTTATTCGATGGCTTACGCCGGGAGAGGCTTTGCGTACGCGGAACTCAGCATGGATAGTCTTTCCATGGAGGAGCTGGACAGAGCGCTGGCGCTGGATGAAAGGAATTCATTCGCGCTGGCGATGCG
>DATDOQ010000237.1:0-3187 GCA_035293205.1 Bacteroidia bacterium | reverse complement strand
GAGAGCCGGATAATTATGCGTGAATTTATTCCCCCATTCCAAATCTAAAGTTCCATACAATCTGTTTCTACACCCCTAATGACTTTTTCCTAATGACTAATCCTCTTACAACAACTCCACCCTAATATCCGCAATCTCTTTCCCATCCTTTACACCCTTTTTATTTTCAATTTCAACTTTTTCATTGAAATGACTCGCAATGCCTTTTATGATACCAACACCCAGGGCGCTCATGTGCCGGTCTGATGTATATTTAATATTCACCGTTTTATCATTCAATCGTTCACAAACCAGCGCTGGCGGTGTCGCAGTTTTATCGCCGTAACGCACAGCTGTATGCATGGTTTTTTCCGTCTGTTCCAATACATCCAGCGTCTTCCATTCCGGGTTTAACAGGCTGCCATAAAAATTAAAAAGATGGGGAACAAGGTAATTTCCAAAATCCTCGAGGATCGCGTCGCGTGAGAGGCCCGTAATTTTAACTGCCGTTGCCAGAATATCTTCCAGTTCCTTATCCGGGTAAACTTTTACAATAAAATATTTTTTCCCGTTCAGGTTTGAGTCCGACAGCAATTTTTCCCAGGCAGATTCGCCTAATTTTTGAGTTACATACTTCTGTAGCTCGCTAAAAATGAATCCGTGCATTTCCGGGCGGTTTTAGGAAATTGTGTTAACAATAAAAATCAAGGATATCAAAAGCATATATTAAGTATCTAATGTATAACCTTTTCATACAATAATTGACATGTAAAAAATAAGAAGGGAACTTTATTCCGCCACAGGCCAGCAAACGGCTCCGTTGAGGTAGAGATAACCGAGCCCGTTGCCGTGTTCAATTTGAATTAACCGGAAGTCAGTATTGTAGCTGATCCAGTCATAAGCAACAGGAAGCATAACGCTTCCATCGAGGCGGAAAAGCCCCTGCGTGGTCTGGAGTTGGAAGCGGGCGAGACCATTTTTAAACGGGTCGAGAATAGCAAAACGCGGTTTAATCAGATAAAAACCGGTGAAGCTGATCAGTCCCCACGTTCTGCCATTCGGACTTACACGCGCAGCACCATCGGTAAACACTGTCGCTTTTTTGAATTCAAGCCTGCCAATCCGGCTGCCGTGCCTGTTATAATACGCCATAAGATTGATTTCATTCCGGCGATCGTAGGTATGTACAAGGAATTTTCCTTCTGTATAACCGGCGATTCCCATGCCCCTGGCAAACTGCATAACAATTTTGCCGGTGGTGTCGATCAGGCAGGAGCGGTTTTCCTGTGTAATGACATAAGCCCGGTTCATATTAAAAATGCCGGCAGTTTTATAGGAAGGACGGATAACGAATTTTCCGTTGGAATTAATGAAACCCCATTTGCCCTCATAGGAAACCGCCGCATAATTTTCGCCAAATGGCTTGATGCGGTCGAAGATATTTTGCGTCACCGCCCGGCCTGTCGTATCCAACATTCCCCAGTATAAACCTGACCGGTACCCGATCCTTCCTTCACCCAGCCAGAGATAAGCATTATAAATGGGCGACAGGATAATTTTTCCGTCACTGCGCGCCAGGCCTGAAGCCGTTTCATTGCGGATAATAAAAATAGCCGGGCCTGCGCTGTCAAGCGGAACAATGGCTTTCCAAACAGCTTTCAATAAAAAATGTCCGCTCCGGTTGACCAGTCCCCAGCCCTGGATGGTTTTTACGGGCGCTGACATGCCACGAAAATCACCTGCCTGCAGAAATTTTGCTTCGACCAGAAGATTATTCTCCTTATCAATAAAACCCCATCGCTGGCGAAGCAGCACACGCGCCATGCCATTGCGGAAAGCCCCTGCTTTTTCATATTTAGCCGGAATGACCTCGGTACCTGCTGTATCAATAAAGCCCCAGCGATTGCCCAATCGAACGGCTGCAAATCCTTCTGAGAAAGGTAGAATTTCATGATAGGTTTCAGGACAGATTTCCAAACCGTTTGTGTTCATTATTCCCCATTTTCCTGTCCGTGAAAAACCGAGAAAGCCATTACCAAGCGGTTTCGAATTTTTTAATGTAGGTGAAATAACAATCTTTCCGTTTTGGTTCAGGTAACCATACCGCAGATTCCGCATGTAAGCCTGCACAAGTACAACCGTGTCAACACGCAGATATGCCATGCCATCATAGGCACAAGGAATGCGAACAACCGCGTCCATTCCGATCAGGCCCCATTTTTTATCTTTCCTGACAAGTCCTGTAGCTTTTGCGGGCCGTGTTGCAGCTTCGTATTCCGGCTGAACAGCAATATGTCCGGCCGAATCGAGATAACCCCATTTTGCGCCGGTGATATATACAGGACGCTGTAAAAAATCGTTGCCTGCGTTGTAAATTCTTCCGAATGTCAGTTCTCCAAGAAGATTTTGCTCACCTGAAAATGATGACACAATATGCGTCATTTCACCGGGCGTTTGAATGGACCATTTTCCGGCTATGCAAAAACGCGCATAACCTTCATGCGGCCTGTCAATCCAGGTGTAGGTCATGTGCTGTTCGCTGCCATCCGTTGAGACCAGCGCCATTTTTCCATCGGGCAGCGTCGCGCGCACGAAACCGTAAAATCCATGCCAGCCAAAATCTTCCACATAAATCTGCGGGTATTTTGGCTGCAGGATAATTTTTCCGCTGGTATCATTGACAAGACCGAACCGAAAGCCCGAGTAGCCTTGTCTATCGTCAATCATCATTACCGGTATCGTATCGCGTATTCCGACTTTAACGATGTTTCGCGGACCCTGGATCACAAAATCGTATTTCGGATCAATTATTACTTTTCCGTTGAACGAATTGCGCAGCCCCCACTTATTATCAAGCACAAACCAGTCGGTAGAATCAATTGGGAAAAGGGGCATCGCCGCAAGCTGTGCGAAAGTCATGGCAGGATTACCGGCAATACTTCCTTCGCGTCCGCCTATTTTGATAACCCTGAATTCGTCATATTCTTCCTGGCTGACAATTCGTCCGTTATCATCAAGACGGAGATACAGCGCCGAACTATCGCGCCGCAAAACTTTCACCGATTTCCCCCGCACCAGAATGTCATGTAAGCCTTGCGGAACAAGGAGTTCGCCATGCCGGTTTATCAATGACTTTCTTTCGGAATTGAACGCGATTGCAACATTTTCGCGCATGGGTTGTATCAGCGTATAGGATGGCCTGACCAAC
>DATDOQ010000236.1:0-2212 GCA_035293205.1 Bacteroidia bacterium | reverse complement strand
CAGCTGCCGTCCGTTTCCAAACCACTCTTTTCCCGGCACAACCTGGAAAATATTGTCATATGGATCTTTCAGAAAAAAATGCGGTTGCCCGTCGGGGGAAAATTCCAATCCGTTTAATAATACCGCGCCTTTGCTTTTCAGAAATTCGAAAGACCCTTTGACATCGGCGGATTTAATGCGTGCTGAAAAAATTCCTGTATCGCCCGCCTGCAGTTCAAAATTGGCGGCTTCAGGCACGCGGCTGGTATATTGCCAGATCTCAAAACCGCCGCCGCCTTTCATGTTCACAGCCAGGATGGCATGGCGTTTCTGCGGTTTGCCTCCCGTATAAGGCAGCATCAGGTTTGCTTCAGCCGCTTCTTCGAAAACAGGAATGTCCATTCCGAAATGTCGCCTGTACCAGGTGAAAGCTTCTTTAACATCCGCAACGCCGATCCCGATTTGCTGAATTCCGGAAATAATTGGTTTCTGCATAAAACAACTGGTGAAATCCGGGCGAAATTACGAAGGAGAAAGGAGAGATCCACCTACGTCCCGATAATAACGATGACTTCGGCGGAAAAATGAGGAAGGAAAGATCCACTTGCGTATTTATTGTTATTATCGGGACTTCGGCGGACAAGGGAGGGATGAGGGCGGAGAATTTTTGAGATTCTCCACTCTTTCTAAAAACACTCATTCATTAAATTACTTAATTTGACACCGGTTGAAATCAAAACACAGGAATTCATGAAAGGGAAAACTATTTTTATCACCGGCGGCAGTCGTGGAATTGGAAAAGCGATTGCATTGCGTCTTGCGCGGGAAGGCGCCAATATTGTCATTGCCGCCAAAACAACTGAACCACATCCGAAGCTGGAAGGAACAATATTTTCCGCGGCAACGGAGATAGAACAAGCAGGGGGAAAATGTCTTCCCGTCAAATGTGATATTCGCGATGAAGAGCAGGTGGTAAATGCTGTGGGCGAAGCGGTGAAACTTTTTGGCGGGATCGATGTGCTTGTCAACAATGCAAGCGCAATCAATCTTACGCAGGCTTCAAACCTGCCGTTAAAGCAATATGATTTAATGCAGGATATAAATACACGCGGCACGTTTATCGTCACGCATCATTGCATTCCGCATCTTAAAAAATCTTCGAATCCACATATCGTGGTTCTGTCACCACCGGTGAACATGGACAAACAGTGGTTTTCACATTTTTCGCCATATACGATCAGCAAATATGGAATGAGCATGCTGGTTTTGGGTTTTTCGGAAGAATTAAAAAAAGAAGGAATAGGTGTAAATTCAGTTTGGCCGAAAACACTTATTGCGACAGCGGCGGTGCAAAATGTTTTGGGCGGTGATGAAATGGTCAGGCGGGCGCGCAGACCGGAAATTGTTGCGGATGCTATTGCGGTGCTGCTGAAAAAAAACAGCAGGGAGGTAACAGGCAACTTTTTTATTGATGAAGAGTTATTAAGTCAGGACGGGCCGGTTGATTTTACAAAGTATAATGTGGATCCCAAAGCTGACCTGCTTCCGGATATTTTCCTGTGAAGCATAGTTTAACGGCAAGACTTTCCTTTTTGCGTTGGTTCAAACCAACAATTTTTTGCAAACAATCTACAGATTTGTACCATCCGTCGAATTTTATTTGCACTTCGTATGATTTATGTTGAAAATTTCATCGATTTTTAACCACTCAGTGCAAAAAGATTTAACCACATAACAAAATCGCTTCTATGAAACTTTCCAGCCTCTTTTTCGCCCGGTCTATTCTTACAGCCGGACTTTTGTTTTTTATCCTGACCGGACATGCCCAGCTAAGCGGAATCAAAAACATACCCGGCGATTATCCGACGCTGGCTGCTGCGGTCACAGACCTGAACAGCCAGGGTGTTGGACCGGGAGGCGTGGTTTTTAATATGAATGCGGGTGAAACGGCGCCCGCCGGGGGCTATGATATTACCGCAACGGGCACGTTTCCCGACCAGGTTGTATTTAATGGAAACGGGAATGTAATCACGGCCTCTGCGGCTCAAACGCCAGGCTCGCTGAATGACGCGATTTTTAAAATTACCGGCGCGGATTTCATCACTATTTCCGCATTTACCATGCAGGAAAATGCCGCAAACACAGACATGACGCCGGGGACCAATACAATGACCGAATGGGGTGTGGCGCTCCTGTATATGTCTGCAACCAATGGGGCTAAGTCAAATAACAT
>DATDOQ010000235.1:0-4185 GCA_035293205.1 Bacteroidia bacterium | reverse complement strand
AAGATCCGCGGTTCACTGCGCATTGCCGCTGTGAAGTCTCCCGGTTTCGGCGACCGCCGCAAGGCAATGCTGGAAGATATCGCCATTCTTACAGGCGGAACCCTGATCAGCGAAGAGCGCGGGTTCAAGCTTGAGAATGCTGATCTTTCTTTCCTCGGCAGCGCTGAAAAAGTTACCATTGATAAAGACAATACGACACTGGTCGGCGGCATCGGTAAAAAAACAGATATCGTTGCGCGCGTCAACCAGATCAAAGCACAGATCGAATCCAGCACATCCGATTACGATAAGGAAAAGCTCCAGGAGCGTCTTGCAAAACTCGCAGGCGGTGTTGCTGTTCTTTATATCGGCGCGGCGACTGAGATCGAGATGAAGGAGAAAAAAGATCGTGTGGATGATGCGCTGCACGCTACACGCGCGGCTGTCGAAGAAGGAATTGTTCCGGGAGGCGGCGTTGCATACATCCGCGGTCAGGAATCATTGGAAAAGATGAAGGGCGAGAATGATGATGAAACGACTGGCATGCAGATTGTGAGGCGCGCGCTCGAGGAGCCATTGCGCCAGATCTGCGCTAACTCCGGCGTTGAAGGATCCATCGTCGTTCAAAAAGTCCGCGAGGGCAAGGGTGATTATGGTTTCAATGCGCGCACGGAAACGTATGAGAAATTATATGATGCCGGCGTAATTGATCCGACCAAAGTAACCCGTGTTGCTCTTGAGAATGCCGCTTCGATCGCAGGAATGCTGCTCACCACCGAGTGCGTGCTTTCTGAGATCAAAGAAGAAAAATCAATGCCAATGCCCGGTGGCGGCGGCATGGAAGGCATGATGTAAGATCAGGATTTCCTAAAACAGAGAAGCGCCCCGTTCAGAAAGTGCGGGGCTTTTCTTTTTATCTTTACAACTTCAATCCCGAAGGCTTCGGGAGCTACGTTGTGCAAGTACCCATATGACCAGGATGCGAAAAATAGCATTGATTGGAATTGCCGCGGCTGCTGTACTGACTGTGCTTGCTGTAATTTTTGGTTTCCCGCCGGCAGTTGCGGGAGTGCACGCGCTTCCGTTCTGTATGCTCCTGATCATTGACATTTCACGCAAGAAAGAAACCCCCAAGAACCCCGGATAATAATTTGTGATCAATTTACTGAACCCTTGCCTGGCAGCCCTATGCTGGCTGTCAGTCTCTCCTTTTTTATACGGACAAATAAGTGTTGCCCCTGAATCCGGTGCCGTGGGATCTTGTAAAGGCGAATTTTATTTTGCATACGGCTATAATAAAAACTGGTATAGCCGGACGAATGTTCGCATACATGGGGATAACGGAAAAACGGATTTCACACTTTATAAAATGAAAGCGCATGACCGAACGCATTTTAAAGATCTTTTCAAGGTGCAGCCCAGCATTCCCCAATACGGATACAGTATTGGTTATTGGATGCCCCGGAAAGGAATTCTGGGCAATTTCGGTTTTGAATTAAAGTTTGACCACGCGAAATACATTGTAGATGATTACCAGCGCGTGTGGATGGAGGGAAAGGTGGATGATAACAGCTACAGCACGGACACACTTGTTGACCCGATAAATTTTCTCCATCTCGAACATACGGACGGCGCGAATTTTCTAATGTTCAATGTCATGTGGCGGCATTATTTTATTGAACTAAAAAAATTCCGGTTATTCGGATTCGTCAAAGCGGGCGCCGGTATTGTTATTCCCCGCACGGACGTGACTTTATTTGGTCAGCGCTGGAACCATTGCTTTCACGTGGCGGGCCAGGTAGCGGGGATGGAATCGGGATTTCGCGGGCAGATCGGAAATATTTTCTTTTTTGACCTGAGCGCCAAAGGGGTTTACTGTAATTTTAAGAATGTGCTCGCAGTGAATCCTTATATGATCAGCCATGCTTTCTGGGACGGCATGGTATTGTTCGATATTGGCGCGAACTTTCAACTCGGACGGGCAGGCCGTTTGCGACATAAACAGCCGGTGAGGGAAATCTGAAATGGCTATCTTAGCTGCATATCCTATTTCAAATGAAAATTCTTGCTATTGACCGCATCCTGCCAACAGCCACGGAAGAGAAAATCCGCGGTGTTGTTATTCGTGAAGCCATTCATATCTGGATGCTGACCACCAAAGAAATTATCCGCGAGGCATATTTCAGGAAAGACCGCCCGGGCGTTGTTCTTGTGCTGGAATGTGAAAATGCGCAGGAAGCGCGCAGGATCCTCGCCACATTTCCGATGGTTGAAGCAGGCGTGATCGATTTTGAAATAATTCCGCTCGGGCATTTTGTGCCCTATGGCACCCTGATCGATCAGGAATTGCTGAAGAACGAATAAACGTTTCCACCTTCTTAAAGTTGAACGGCAAGGGGTAAAAAAAATGAACGCCCGGCACACACTACCGGACGTTCGTACACACACACACACAAACTTGCTCTACACACTAGGGGTTTGCCAGAAGCTCCTTCACGATGGATGATACCATCCTGCCTTCCGCCCGCCCGGCGAATTTTTTTGTTGCTATACCCATTACTTTTCCCATATCAGCCGGCGATGACGCGCCAAGTTCTGCAATCAATTTTTTCAGTTCAGCGCGCAAATCGGCCTCACTCATTTGTTGAGGAAGGTATTCTTCCAGAACTGCGGCCTGGAACAGCTCAACTTTTGCAAGGTCTTCCCTATTCTGCTGCTTGTAAATTTCAGCCGTTTCTTTTCGCTTCTTCACTTCTTTCTGAATGGCTTTCACCGCCGATTCATCTGAGAGGCCTTCGGGCGAAGTTTTTAAAAGCAGCATCGCTGACTTGATTGCACGCAAGGCATCAAGCCGCGGCTGATCCTTTGCAAGCATTGCTGTCTTTATTTCGCTGTTCACTTTTTCTTCGAGTGTCATCCTTTGATTCCCTGCGCAGCGAACAAAAATTCTGTATCACAGCGAGGTTATGCTAACTATTAATCCACGTTATCGTGCAGAAACGAATTATTGGGACGGATCTCGGTTTTCTTTTCCTCGTTCTCCGACAATGTAAAACGCGAGATCTGTGATTCCGATGAATGCGGCACATTATCCAGCTGGATATTGCGTCGTTTATAAGCGGGCTCGTGCTCCATTTCATTTAAACCCTGTGGAGTTTTGAGCTTCAGGCTGAGTTCTTTTAACCGCTGAATGCGCTCCTGTGCTTTCCGCTGAATTTCTTCCGACGCGATGCGTTTCGCTTCTTCTTCCGCTTTCTTCTGTTCTGAAGTAATTTCTCCTGTCGATTCCGCCACCGGTTCCATTTTCAACACCGGCTCATTCACCTGTGATCTTTCTTCCGGAGTTGTAGTTTCAGCGACGGGATTATTCGCAGTTTCAGAGGTTGGCACCTGCGTATATTCAACGGTAATATCGCTGGCTTCATCGATGCCGATTGCCGAATTCTCCGCAATGATTTCATCCACTATCAACGGCTGTTCGGTAATCTCAGAAGTAGTTGCAGTTTCTTCAGTTGCCAGATTGGTGATTTCAAAAGCAACGTTCGCATTCACCACCGGGATAATTTCTTCTTTCTCTTCTGCCGGCATCGTCGCGACAATTTCCTGCTCTGCCTCTTCCAGCGCCGAAAAAATAATTTCTTCGTTCTTTTCTTCGGCCACTTTTTCTTCCTTAATTGTTATGGGAAACAGATCAACAGCGCTGTTTGTTTCAGCAACTGGCGCTGCCTGTTTCTCTTCTACAACTTCTTCCGTTTTCAAAAAAGGTTCAAGCGGGTTGTTTGGTTCTGCGACCGGTAACACTGCAGTAATTTCCGGAACAGCAGAAACTGGTTCAGGCTGCTTATTCACGAGAAATGGTTCCAGCGGATTCACTGTTTCTGGTTTTGATTCCGCTTTTACCTGCACTTCATCCTGCTTTGATTCTTCAAGCTTCAGGACGATTTTTTCCTGTGCCGGTTTCTTTGTGAATTCATAGGCGACCGGGTTGCTCTGGTGAAATCCCGTGGCGATGATGGTAACGCTGACGGATTCACCAAGCGAAGTGTCCACGCCATAACCTTTGATTATTTCCGCAGTCTGACCGGCGGCTTCCTGGATATAATCAGTGATCTCGCCGAGTTCATCCATCGTGATCTCGTCGGAACCGGAGACGATATTCAGCAGCACGTAACGGGCGCCGGTGATATTATTGTCATTCAGAAGCGG
>DATDOQ010000234.1:0-4875 GCA_035293205.1 Bacteroidia bacterium | reverse complement strand
TTCAAGCGCACGGACATACAGCGCCGACTGAATTTCTTCAAGAAGCTGGTTAATATGATGCGCGATTCCCTCCCGTGCAACACTTTGTTTTGTGAGCGTATCCCTGCGCGCGAGCTCCACCATTCCGGCTGCAATATCTTTTGGACCAATGCCGATCCGCACCGGCACACCACGCATTTCATGTTCCGCAAATTTATAGCCGGGCCGTTGCGTATCCCGGTCATCATATTTCACGCGGATGCCCTGCGTTTCCAGCTCGCTTTTCAGAGCAAGCGCATGATCACTGATCAGTTTTTCTTCCTCAGGTGTTTTATAAATAGGTACGATCACCACCTGCACAGGAGCGAGGCGCGGCGGCAGCACAAGTCCGTTGTCGTCTCCATGTGCCATTACGAGCGCGCCCATCAGGCGGGTGGATACGCCCCATGAAGTTGCCCAAACGTAATCCAGCTTTCCTTCCTTATTCGCAAACTTTACATCAAACGCTTTTGCAAAATTCTGCCCCAGAAAATGCGAGGTGCCTGCCTGCAATGCTTTGCCATCCTGCATCATCGCTTCAATGCAGTATGTTTCTTCCGCGCCGGCAAAACGCTCATTAGCCGTTTTTATTCCTCGAAGCACCGGCATGGCCATCCATTTCTCCGCAAATTCAGCGTAAACATCCAGCATCTTTTCGGTTTCCCCGATCGCTTCATCCGCTGTCGCATGCGCGGTGTGTCCTTCCTGCCAGAGAAATTCAGTTGTGCGCAAAAACAACCGCGTCCGCATTTCCCAGCGCACTACGTTCGCCCACTGGTTGATCAGGAGCGGCAGGTCCCGGTAGGATTGAATCCAGCCTTTGTAGGTCTTCCAGATGATCGCTTCCGAAGTCGGCCGGACGATGAGCTCTTCTTCCAGCTTTGAATCCGGGTCAACCATCAGCCCGCCTTTCCTATCAGGATCCGCTTTGAGCCGATAATGCGTGACGATCGCGCATTCTTTTGCAAAACCTTCCGCATTCTTTTCTTCTGCTTCAAAAAGACTTTTGGGAACGAACAGCGGGAAATAAGCATTCACATGGCCCGTGTCTTTGAACATCTTGTCAAGCACCGCCTGCATTTTTTCCCAGATCGCATAGCCGTATGGCTTTATGATCATGCATCCGCGCACAGCAGAATGTTCTGCCAGATCAGCTTTCATTACGACATCCTGATACCACTGCGAGTAGTCGGTGGTACGATTTGTTAGTTGACTGGCCATAGAAATCTAATAAGTGGTAACGGCTGTTGGAACGGTTTTTGTAACTTTATTGTGAGAATTTCGCAAAAATAGCAGGAATTAAATGTCCTGGCCTTATTTAAAAATGAAATTCTACCTGATACGCCTCAAACGCATCTAAAACCACAGGCCCCATGAAACGTTTCGTACGAATCACCTTAATTCCGCTCCTGCTTTCTTTTGCTTCCTGCAAAAGTCTTGACCGGATGAACAGCCAGAAAGACGGCGACGATGTTTATTATTCAAAAATAGATGCGAAAGCAGATCGCTTTGCTGCGCAGAAAATGAAAGAAGACGAAGCGGCTAAAGCGGAAGAAAAGCGAAAGAGCGAAGAAAAGGCGCGCAAGACCGAAGAGGCGCGCTCAAAGCCGGGATCCGATTATTACGAGGAGCCATTTGATTACGACGATTATTACGATTATGAGTATGCCGCACGTTTACGCCGGTTCAATCATCCCATCCAGGGCGTAGGTTATTACGATAATTATTACACCAACTCATATTATTACAATTATAACCCGTATTACTACGGAACCAGCATTTATAATGGATACAGTTGGTGGGGGCCGTCTTATTATGCCTACAATTATTATCCGTCCACTTACTTTTACTACAACAGCGGCTGGGGCTGGGGCACGGGATACGGTTACGGATATAATCCTTACGGCGGTGGCTGGTATGACCCGTGGAATCCATGGGGCAACTATTACAATCCATATTATCCGTACGTGTACAGTCCTTATGGTTACGGTTACAACCCTTACTGTTATGGCGGAAACGGCCTGTACAGCAATAATTGGTACAACAATTATTACTACAACAGCAACGATAACAACTCGAATTATTACGGACCACGCAGTTCTACCGTGTCCACGGATGGGCGTCCATCGGGATCAGGAGGAACAACATTTGGAGGACGGTTTGCGGGCGCAGTTGGCGCAGATCATGGAATTACAAACGCAAGCAACCAGGATGTAAACAGAGCTGTTGCGGAAGAGGAAAGTTCACGGCCGGCGCCAGGCTCAAACGTATACGCCGGTAATTCAGATCCCGCGGTTACGAATGAAAATTCTTCCGGAAATGCGGCTCGCGGAAACAGTTACCAGGTTTCACCGCCACCGGGATCCAATTCTTCCGGTAATGCAAGTGTTCGTTCAAATACGCCGGCATCGTCCTCCGGAAATTCATCGGTGCGCTCAAATTCAGCACCTCCTGCGCCAGAATACAGCGGTGGTACACGCGGATCTTCTTCGGGAACTGCGTCACCTTCGCGTGGATCTACACCTGGTGATTTTGGTGGCAGAAGTTCCGGCAGCTCACGCCCGGAAGGGGGAAGCTCACCTTCCCGGTCATCCGGCAACGGAGGTTCAACTTCGCGTCCGAGATAAAAAGGAAAAGGAAATTTTCATTGTGCTTGTTTTCCGGAATTTTATTAATTGACTGTACTATGAAGCGGCTTCTTTTCATCTCCTGTTTTTTTACATACGCAGCTTACGGACAGAATGAAGTGGATGTTTTGCGCTACTCACGGATCGGCTTTGGTGGTTCCGCGCGTTACAGCGCGATGGGTGGAGCGTTTGGCGCTTTAGGCGGTGATGCTTCCGTAACAAGCACCAATCCGGCGGGGTTGGGCTTATACAATAAAAATGAACTGACGTTTACACCTTCCCTGTTTAGCCAGAATGTGATTTCAAATTATAACGGTACCACATCCGAAGATTCACGCTATAATTTCCGGATTGAAAATTTCGGAATGGTTTTCGGAAGCAGGACCGATAATACGAATGAAAAAGGTTGGCAGTCGGTGGGATTGGCGATTACGTATAACCGATACAATAGTTTCCAGGCGAATGTAATGATGGCAGGTGAAGACACAACCTCGTTACTTGATCATTGGAAACAAACTGCTTCCGGCGTATTGCCCGAAAACCTGGACGCTTTTAATGAAATAGCAGGCTGGAATACCTACCTGTTGAACCAGGTTCCCGGGGACCCTTATTCTTATACTGATACGATCCCGGACGGAACAAAAGTTTTTCAGCGCAAACAGCTCACCATGCGCGGCGGAATGGGTGAATGGGCATTTGCGCTAGCCGGCAATTATTCCGATCGCGTGTATATCGGCGTGAGCTTCGGCATTCCGCAGGTGCGTTATGAAGAAACCTCTTTATACAGCGAGGAACAATTGGAAGATTCCGTCTCCGCATTTCGCTCTTTTCTCTTCCAGCAGGAGCTGGTAACAAAAGGACGCGGCTTTAATTTTAAAGCAGGTGTTATTTACCGGCCGGTTGACCTGATCCGGATTGGCTTTGCATTTCATTCGCCAACTTTTCTCCGGATGTCGGATGCATGGTTGTCGGTCATGAATTCCGAGTTCGCGGGTGATTCTTATCAATACGATTCGCCGAATGGCAATTATAATTACAACATGCAAACTCCGATGCGCATGATCGGCAGTCTCGCTTTTATTTTTGGAAAAACGGCTTCACTCAGCGCAGATGTTGAGGTCGTGGATTACAGCGAGGGCAAGCTCAGGGCGCCGGATTATGCATTTATTGATGCCAATAACGCGGTCCGTGCAAAATATACGCTCACCCAGAATTTCCGGGCCGGCGGTGAGATCCGTGTTCTTCCTTTTGTTTTTCGCGCAGGATTCGCATATTATGGCAGTCCTTATAAGCCATCTGTTTCGAACAACGCCCGCCGGCTTTATTATACAGGCGGTGTCGGATACCGCTCCGAAGATGATAGTTTTTTCGTGGATGCCGGTGTGGTTTTCATGAACGAAAAGAGCAATTATTATTTCTATGACCAGAGTCTTGTGAATCCGGTTGAAAACACCTGGAAATCCGTGAACACGGTTCTTACGATTGGTTTCCGGTATTGATTCTTCATTCCTTTTTTTCCTCAACATTTAGAAAAAGAGAAAACCGCTACCCTGCGGTTTCTCGTGTTTTGCCATTTTGTATTTCCGGGCAACTTACTTTTAACTTTGCCATGTGACTGAGAAATTAGCGCGCGCGCTCGGCTGGCTTGGCTTGTTAGCTGGAATTCTGACGGCGATTTTTACACCGCTCCCCGGATGGTTTTTACAAACTTCCGTGTGCATGATCTTCGGTTATGTATTTTCCGGCCTTTATCTCATGCTGAGCGCGAAATACGGGATTGAAACCAAATGGCTGAATCCCGGTTACGCCGGCCTGTTGCTGAGTTCATCTCCGATTTTAGTTGCCATTTATTTTTCACTTTTTACATAGCATGCGAACAATCGCTAAAACGCCGCGCCCGAAAGTTGCTGCCTGGTTCTCACTGGTGGTTTTCAGTCATACGGTGTTTGCCATGCCATTTGCCGTGATCGGTTATTTTCTTGCCATTAAAAGAACGGAAGTTCAGTTTTCATTACCAGTGCTCGGACTTGTAATACTGTGCATGATCTTCGCGCGAACAGCTGCGATGGGATTTAACCGGTATATCGACCGGAAATTTGACGCGGCAAATGAACGGACCGCCACCCGCGAAATACCGGCCGGAATTATTTCTCCTGCTGGCGCTCTCTGGCTTGTCGTAATTATGTCGGCGCTTTTTATTGCGACCACCTGGTTCATCAACCCGGTTTGT
>DATDOQ010000233.1:0-5839 GCA_035293205.1 Bacteroidia bacterium | reverse complement strand
TATACTGGTCAGACCGCATTTACATGCTGGACTACCCGGAGATTTATACGGCAGCGCTTCCTGACACACTCGTATGGCGTGAAAAACTCGCGTACAACGAACCTTATGTCCTTTATTATCTGCGTCACCCTGCATATCGTGATTACCCGGTTGTTGGCGTGAACTGGCTGCAGGCTAGTAATTTTGCCAGCTGGCGTTCAGACCGCGTGAATGAGTTTATTCTCATCCGCGAAGGAATCCTCGACTGGGATCCATCTGCGACCAATGATGCTGTATTCAATACTGATCATTACCTCGCGGGAACAAAAGCAAACAATCCATTTGTCGGAAACGTTATTCAGAATGTTCCGAGCCTGAACCCGAACGGACCGGAAGACCGCATGGTGCGCATGGAAGACGGAATTCTTCTTCCGAAGTACCGCCTGCCAACCGAAGCTGAATGGGAATTTGCAGCATACGGCCTGATCGGAAACACGATCGGCGAACGTATCACAGATCGGCGTCTTTATCCGTGGAATGGCCACTCTGTGCGTAACCCGGATGAACGTTACTACGGCCAGATGATGGCGAACTACAAACGTTCCAATGGCGATAACATGGGTACGGCAGGAATGCTGAACGATGCCGCTGATATTACGGCTCCGGTTTATTCTTACTGGCCGAATGACTACGGACTGTATAACATGGCCGGCAACGTGTCGGAATGGGTGCTTGACGTTTATCGTCCATTGTCCATCACGGATGAAGATGACTTCCGTCCTTACCGTGGCAATGTATTCCAGACACAGATGGAAGATTCGCTCACACCAGGAACTTACATGGTGGAAGATTCCGTTCGTTATGACAAAGACAGCAACATAGTAAGTGTTCCAGGTGGAATCCGTTATCGCGCGGTTGATCTTAAGTATAAAGAAGACAAGCTCGACAAGCGTCGTAACTATAAGTATTCGGACAATATCAGCTTTAATGACGGGGATGGACTTTCATCCGTTTATTTCAGTGATCCTTCCGGCGTGAATCAGAACAAGCTGATGTATGAATACGGCGTGACCTCTCTTATTAATGACAAGGCGCACGTGTACAAAGGCGGATCATGGCATGACCGGGCTTACTGGATGGTTCCGGGAACGCGAAGATTCCTCGACCGCAACCAGGCAACTGCATGGATCGGTTTCCGCTGCGCGATGGACCGCGTAGGCAGTCCGATGGGATTGGGCGGCAGATAAAAAATTCCGCAAAGAAATTTGAAACGCTTCTGTTCACACAGGAGCGTTTTTTTTCATTCTTACCGGCCAGGTTGATTGTCTATTCAGATTTCACACGCTCATATTCCGGGAATTTCCAATTATTAAAATGGATTGTTCTTTTGCAACCTGCCTGTATCTATTTGAATGAATCCTGTTATAACAATTACAGGAAATCATATTATTCAAATACGAACCGGCATGAAAAAAGGAATTATCCGTTTGTTTGTCCTTACGGGGGTACTGACATTCACCTCCTGTCAGAAACAAAGATCCAATGCAACTGCGTGGGAATATAACAATCCTGAAAATGGCGGATTTGGAAAACATCCGTATGAAGAGCAGGAACAAGGTCCCGGACTTTTATTTGTGCAGGGTGGAACATTTACGATGGGCCGCACAGAACAGGACGTTGTCTACGAATGGGACAATGTTCCACGCCGCGTAACAGTTTCCTCCTTTTACATGGACGAAGTGGAGGTACGGAATTTGGATTACCTGGAATACCTGTATTGGACCAGCCGGGTTTACGGTACAGATTATCCGGAAATTTATAAGGCGGCATTACCGGATACGCTTAGCTGGCGTTCCAGGCTCGCTTACAATGATCCCTACATTTTATATTACCTGAGGCATCCGGCCTACCGCGATTACCCAGTGGTTGGCGTGAGCTGGATACAGGCGACAAATTTTTGCGCGTGGCGAACCGACCGTGTGAATGAATTTATCCTGGTGCGTGAAGGAATCCTGGATTGGGATCCCATGGCCACCAATGAGGCCGCGTTTAACACGGATCATTATCTGGCAGGCAGCAAAGCGAATAATCCGTTCGTTGGAAATGTGGTTCAAAATCTTCCGAACTACAATCCGACAGGAGCGGAAGACCGGATGGTGAACATAAGCGATGGAATATTGCTGCCACATTATCGCCTGCCGACAGAGGCGGAATGGGAATATGCCGCGTATGGCCTGATCGGGAACGCGGTAGGGGAAAGAATAACGGACAGGCGCCTTTATCCCTGGAACGGGCACGCGGTGCGAAATCCGGATGAACCCTACACCGGACAAATGATGGCGAATGTGCAACGCTCCGGCGGTGACCTGATGGGTATTGCTCCGATGCTGAATGACGGTGCCGATATTACGGCCCCCGTTTATTCTTATTGGCCGAATGATTATGGATTGTACAATATGGCCGGGAATGTTTCGGAATGGGTGATGGATGTTTACCGGCCGCTAACACTGACGGACGGGGATGATTTCCGGCTTTACCGTGGAAATGTTTTCAAAACCTGGCAGGAAGATCCTGATAATCCTGATACTTATTATGTGGAGGATCAGGTCATCACTGATGCGGACGGAAACATTACCGGCATACCCGGAACAATCCGTTCAAGGAATGTTGATCTGAAATATAAAACTGATAAGCTGGAAACGCGGCGTAATTATAATAGCGCAAATAATGTCAGTTACAACGATGGCGACGCAACCTCCTCGCTTTATTATGCGGATAGTTCGGGTGTAAATCCGAATAAGCTAATGTACGAATATGGCATCACTTCGCTGCTCAATGAAAAAGCGCATGTGATCAAAGGGGGTTCCTGGAAAGATCGCGCTTACTACATGGTGCCGGGAACGCGCAGATTCCTCGACCGCAACCAGGCAACTTCATGGATCGGTTTCCGCTGCGCGATGGACCGAGTGGGAAGTCCGGTGGGATTGGGTGGCAAATAAAAAATTAGGCAAAGAAATTTGAAACGCTTCTGTTCACGCAGGAGAAAATTGAAAGATTGAAGATTAACCGACTTAGATTGTTTATTGTTGCTTGCCTAATTTCCCATTAACCCCAATTACGATTTACGATTTACGATGTATGATTTATGTTTTATGGAAATTGAAAGATTGAATATTGAAAGATTGTAGATTTACCAAATTATATTGCTTATTGCTTATTGTTCCTTGGGTAATTTCCCATTAACCCCATTTTCCCATTTTTCCCATTTTCTCATTTTCCCTCGTAACTTCGGCTTCAATGGCATTTGTATCAACCGAAGAACTGTACACTATTTTTCTCCGCTATCCCAAAATTTCTACGGATACACGGGCGATTCAACCCGGCAGTATTTTCTTCGCGCTGCGGGGCGCAAATTTTAATGGAAATTTATTTGTGAAGGAGGCGCTGGAGAAAGGAGCTGCCTACGCTGTGGCTGATGAAATACGCGGCAAGGACGATCGCGTGTTGCCCGTTCCGGATGTTTTGTTTGCGCTGCAGGAACTTGGAAGGCATCACCGTGAACAGCTGGGGAAAAAAGGCTTGAAAGTGCTTGCGCTGACCGGCAGCAACGGGAAAACCACTACCAAGGAATTGCTTGCGCGAGTGCTTTCCAGAAAATTCCGCACGCTTTTTACGGAAGGAAATCTTAATAATCAAATCGGCGTTCCACTCACCTTGTTGCGCCTGACAACCATGCACGAAATGGCGGTGATCGAAATGGGCGCCAACCACCGGGGTGAGATTGCCATGCTGTGCACGATCCTTTTCCCGGATTATGGTTTGATCACGAATATCGGTCTTGCACATCTCGAAGGATTCGGCGGTCCGGAAGGCGTGCTGAAAGGCAAGACAGAATTGTTTCGTTTCCTTGAAAAAAGAGATGGGACCGCGTTTGTTTTTGCCGATGATCCGAATCTGGTGGATGCTGCACAGAAACTGAATACGCTTACATACGGAACCGGAGAAGATGCTGCTATTTCCGGCAAACTGCTTTCAACAGATCCGTTTGTAAAATTTGAATGGAAAAAATACGGGGAGCGTTACACGGTTCAGACACAACTTTTGGGCGGATATAATTTACCGAATCTCCTTGCCGCATGCGCGGTCGGATCTTATTTTGCCATTCCGCCGGAACAGATCAATGAGGCGATTGCCGCATATATTCCATCGAACACGCGTTCACAATTAGAGGAAGCCGGAACGAATACACTTATTCTCGATTATTACAATGCCAATCCATCGAGCATGGAAGCGGCCATTGAAAATTTTGCGAAAATTCCGGCTGAAAAAAAACTGCTTATTCTCGGTGACATGTTTGAGCTGGGCGAAGTTGCCGCTGCCGAACACCAGCGAATTGTGGACCTGGCGGGAGAAAAAGTGCCGGGTGCAATGATGCTTTTGATCGGGAAATTATTTGCTGCAACGGAAGACGATTTTAATACGGTGCGTTTGCCGGATGCTGTAACTGCTGCAGAATGGCTCCAAACGAACATGCCGGAAAATACGCTGATCCTGATAAAAGGTTCAAGAGGAATGAAGCTGGAGCAATGCGCGGATGTGCTGATGAAGAACTGAGAAAAAGTACGAAATACGAAATAGTACGAATTGTACGAAATACGAATATTACGAAAGATGGAATAGTACGAAATAGATCTTTTTTTCGAGAGTTCCCTTTTATTCTGCCAGGTTGTTGTTGTGAATTTATTGCACCGGAAGAAAATTCATAGCCCCGATGGTAGCGGAAAAAAAATAATTTTAATTACTCAACCGAGTACGCTTCTCGAGATCACAATCTTCTGCACTTCGGAAGTGCCTTCGTAGATCTGCGTGATTTTTGCATCGCGCATGAGTCGTTCGACGTGGTATTCTTTTACATAACCGTAACCGCCGTGGACTTGCACTGCTTCGGTGGTGACCCACATGGCGACGCGTGAAGAAAAAAGTTTTGCCATGGAACTCGACAGGTTGTAGTCCATGCCCATGTCTTTGTGCCAGGCGGCTTTCAGGCAGAGCAGTCGCGCGGCTTCGATTTCGGTGGCCATATCCGCCAGCTTGAACGCGATGGCCTGGTGCTGATGAATGGGCTTGCCGAATGCTTTTCGCTCTTTGGAATAACCAAGGGCCAGCTCGTACGCGCCAGAAGCAATTCCCAATGCCTGCGCGGCAATTCCGATACGACCGCCGGTAAGTGTTTTCATCGCGAACTTAAAACCGAAGCCATCTTCGCCGATACGGTTTTCCTTCGGAACTTTTACATCCTGGAACATGAGCGAGTGCGTGTCGGAAGCGCGGATGCCCATTTTATTTTCTTTCGGGCCGACCGTGAATCCGGGCATTCCTTTCTCCACGATAAAAGCGTTGATTCCTTTATGCCCTTTATCCGGATAGGTTTGCGCGATGACAAGATAAACGGAAGCGCTGTTGCCGTTGGTGATCCAGTTTTTTGTTCCGTTGAGGATATAATGGCCATCTTTTTCAAATGCAGTGGTGCGTTGTGAAGTTGCATCTGAACCAGCTTCGGGCTCAGAAAGGCAAAACGCGCCGATGATTTCTCCTTTTGCGAGCGGCACGAGGTATTTTTGCTTTTGCTCTTCCGTGCCATAGGTTTGCAAACCCCAGCATACGAGCGAATTATTTACCGACATGACAACTGAACAGGACGCGTCCACTTTGGAAATTTCTTCCATGGCGAGCACATAAGAAATGGTGTCCATTCCGCCGCCGCCATATTTGGGGTCGACCATCATGCCGAGAAAACCGAGCTCAGCCATTTTACGTACCTGATCGGTTGGGAATTTCTGATGCTCATCGCGTTCGATCA
>DATDOQ010000232.1:0-6668 GCA_035293205.1 Bacteroidia bacterium | reverse complement strand
CGGAGGAATAACGGGGCTTCCCGGATCCCGGCAAATGTGATTGCCTCACGAATACGCGAAAGCAATGACCAGGACGATAAAGGGGCAGCGTCCGTCAGGTCCGTAATTTTATATTTAGTGGAAATTTGATGGCTCCGCGAATTGGTTGTGCAAAAAAAGAAAATATTTTCAGGCCCAAGCACATCCGGAAGCTTTCCGAGCAATGGAAGCACGCCCGGATGATTCACGCGGATCGCCACTTTTCCCCTTGTTTTATTTAAAGGAAGTGTTGGATTTTTTCTGAAAAAGTCGCGCAGCACAACCGGCACAAATGCAATAACAGCTAACCATCCGCGCATGGGCAGTGTCCGCCTGTAATCGTACACAATTTTTTTCTCCGGCGGATCAATTTTCGAATAAGCATAATCTGCCAGCAGCTCATTAAAACGCGCCCAGAAAAGGTCCTTATTCAGCGCTTCAAAAAAATCGTATCCATTTACTTTGAAAAAAGCAGGATTCGCTTTACGGATGACTTCCAGCTTTTCACGCACTTGTTGAAACCCATACCGGATACTTGCAGCAAGATCGGCGCTGAAATCGAACCAGCGTATATCCGGAAATTCACCCGGCAAAGCAGCGTTCTCAATTTTACGGTATACAACCGCGTCAACGCTGAACCGTTTGTGTATTTTCTGAAGCAGCTCCTTTGTGGCGATATCTACAATTGCGACATTCATACGCATAACACGCCAGCTACATGCCTGCCACTTGCTTGAGGTATTGTTCCGCAAGCGCAAAATCAAGGATCGTATCAATATCAATGCTTCGTTCACCAGGCATCACATAGCCGGAAATATTTCCTGTATAAAGCAGGTTTTTCTCCATAATTGTTTCGCGCCAGGTGACGTCTACAGCGCCGTTCAGCCTGAACACCGGAGGCAATAACTGACGGCGGTAATATTTTTTCAGATCAATATTTTCAATAAATGAATTCAATTTACCGTTGTCGAGACTGTACATCCAGTACGGATGATGCTCAGCTTCGCAAACGCTGCGCACCCAGTCGGAGCTGGACGCTTTGAGCAAAGCCACCGCGCTACGGATGTCTTCCGGCGTACGCAATGGACAGGTTGGCCGCAGCCAGGCAATTATATCCGGCACGTATTGATCGTTCTCCTGCAGCCAGGTAATGGCATGTTTGTAAACCGGAAGATCGGTGGTATCGTCCTGCGCTAATTCTGCCGGACGTAAAAACGGCACATAAGCGCCGTAGTCACGTGCGATACCCGCGATCTCTTCATTGTCGGTAGTGACGAGCACCTTATCAAAAATTCCTGAAGCCAGCGCGGTTTCAATCGAATACGCGATCAGGGGCTTATTGTTAAGCAGGTGAATGTTTTTCTTTTTAACAGCCTTGCTGCCGCCGCGCGCAGGAATGAGCGCAAGGATCCGGTTTTTAGTCATACGAACATGATTTTTCTGGTGAAACAAAGTTAGCGAAAAGCAAGCTGAACCCGGGAATTTCCGTTACCTCCGTTGCAGGATTTTATGCCAGAAGCTTTCAATCCCGCGGATAAAATTCGCCGGTGTGTGTACTTCCTGCGTTAAACGGATGCTGTGAGCTGAAAAAGATTCATGAAGCATTGGACTATCAATATATTTCCGGATCGCTTCCGCCAGTCCGTGGGGTGAATCCTCTTTTGCGAGGAAACCATTTTTTCCGTCCTCCACAAAAAGCGCTGTCTGCCCGACATTACGGGCGATGATCGCGTTCCCCGCCGTCATTGCTTCGTTCATAGCAAGCGAAGGAAAATTGTCGAGATCCTGTGTTGAAACATAACACAATGATTCATTTACGATCACAGATGAGTCGGGAACATTATCAAGCAATGTGGTGCATTCACCCAGGGTTTTTTCTGCAATAAAGTCCAGACAATCCTTTTTCAACGGACCATCGCCGCAAATAATAAACCGCCAGCCGCTGAGGTTGAATTTCCATTCATTCACCAGCACATTGATTGCTTCCAGAAAAAACAACGGCGCTTTTACCGGGACCAGCCGCGAAACAAAAACAATCTGCTTCTTTTTTTTGATCGGAAAAAACTTTTTGTCAGAGCTGAACCTGGACTTTATCGCTTCGATAAGCGGTTTGGACCGTATTATACTATTGGCTTCCGCATATTCCTTAAATAATTTGTTCCAGCAGTAAATTCCGTCGATGTAAATATTATTGAATAAAGGAGAAAAACGCCGGTAATAACCCATTTCATCTTTATCCTTCAATGGGTATTGATAAGGAAGTTCCGTGCTTACGATATTGATGACAAGCTTCGGCCTCAAAAAACGGGGAAGCCTGTCCAACAACTTCACCCGGTTATAATAGTATGCCGTATAAGAACCGACATGCAGAATATCTACCCGGTTGATCACAATTTTCCAGAGGAAATCAAATCCTTCAGCAATTTTTTTCAGTCGGTTCGAAACATTGATCAGGCGGATCACGGCCGGATTATTACCCTCCAGCTTGCCCAGCTTAGAAAGAATTCCTGCAGAACTTTTATCCGTCAAAAATATTGCAGAGAATTTCGCTTCAGGATATTTATCATAAAGTGTAAAAAAATCAGCGAAAAAACGTTCCGCCCCGCCGATCTTTTCATCGGCCAGCCCAATCAGCATGATGGCGACTTTTTTCTTCAAGATTGAATTGTGCCCGTTAATTCTGTGCGAATGAATTCGCCGTAATTTTTTTTCGCATTAAAATTGTTTACCCAGAACTTTTTAACGCCTTCCCGAAAGTTCAGCTTCGTTTCAAAATCCAACTGGTGATAGTTCCTTATCTTTCCAGCTACCACCGCAGGATCAAAATCTTTTTCCAATAAAAATCCGGTTTCTTCCACCACAATCTCCGGAACTCCTCCAATTTTGCAACCCGTCACAGGAATGCCAAAGCTGATTGCTTCCATTATAGAAACCGGAATTCCTTCCAGCTCACTCACATTCATAAAAAGATCGACCTGGTTTTTTCTGTAAAAATCAATTACCGCGCTGTTCGGCACATGACCGGCAAACTGCACGGAAATGTTTTTTGGCAAAGCAGCCGCCAGCTGTTTTAACCGCGATAACTGTTCTCCTTCACCAAAATGCACCCACTCCGTTTTTATTTCCAGGTGAGAAAGAACCTCAGCAACCAGATGCAGGCGTTTTAACGCATAAGCGAATGAACAGGTGACGATCCTGAAAGTTTCAGAATGCGCAAACGGATTTTCACCCTTGTTTTCTACACCAAGACGGGACATCCCAATCTTTTTCGCAAATTCCGGATAATACGTTCGCAGTAATTGCCGGCCATAAGCGGAAACCGGAACTACCCGGTCGACAAATTCCATTTCGATTGAACGGAAAAGAAAAAAACCGGCTTTTTTGCGTTGTTCATCAATATCTCCACCATGCCCGCGGGTCAATACCCGGTGTGTATGATATCCGAGTCCTTTTGAAAAAGCAAGCACCATTGTCCAGATATTGAACCAGTAGCTGTAGACGACCGTTTGTTCAGGCTGGTATGCTGAAAGCAATTTCCCGGCCTCGTCCGCGTCTGAAAAACGGTGCATCAGGAAATTGAATTTCTTCCAACGCCCGGCTGAATAAGCGCTGCCATGCCTGGCATTCCGCTGCCGGTTATACCAGGTTAAAAGCGTTCGGCCTTTCCGTAAAAATAATTTCACACGTGAATAAGGCGCATAAAGACGGAAATCCTTTACCGAAACGTTGGCCGGAAGCGAACGTTTTGCGCCTGTCTTAAGTAAGGGAAATATATGCACTTCATGAAAATGTTGTGACAGAAACTCAATTTCCGTTTCGATAAACTCCTCTCCCACCCCGAAAGGATAGCTGGAAGTAAACAGGAGAAGTGTGCGACCGGGGGAACTCATGTTTTCAGCTGCAAGATAAAATCTTTTAACTCCCGCATCTTCACTGCTATATTCATGTGTTCATCAGCAATCCGGCGCATCTCAGCCGGATGATTTACATTTTTCAGAACGCCCTCTGCAAATTCTACCAGCGTATCAAAAGAAAGTCGTTCCTGTGGATCATCTATCTGCAAAATATATTTATCCGCATTTGAAACACCAATAAGGTTGGTTTCTCTATAGCCAATCGCGTATGGAATTCCCCGGGCGGTATATTCAAGCGTCTTCAAAGCTGAATGTTCCTTTAATCCTTTGCGGAACAAGGCCATCGTTCCGATAGCGAAATGACATTCATTAAATACAAGATCAAGCTCTTCTCCATGTAGCAAACCGCGAAAGGTGACTTTTCCAGCTAACTCAAGTTCAGTTACAAGATCAATGTACAATTTGGAAACCGGACCAACAATTTGAAATGACACTTTACGTGGACCGTTATATGATTTTAATCCTCGAAGGACCAGGTCAATTCCATCCACCGGACGCGGCGAACCAGTCAGAAAAATAATACGCAGCTCTTCTTCCAGCGGAGGAGTAGTACGTACTATAATTTTTGAAAGATCGGCTCCATTCCCGATAACAATGGCTGAAGAACGCTCTTTTCCACTCCGTCTAAGCTGAAATTCCATGGTTTCATAACCTACGGAAACCAAGCCCAACGCATTCGCCGTACACTTAGCACCGTATTCCTTTTCGGCGAGATAATCATATTTTGCAGATCCACTGTTCGTTTCCCTATAACGATTCTCTGCAACAAAAAGTTCATTGGCATTATGTTCAAACACAAACCGGTTTTTATATTGTTCGGTAAACGCATAAAGCCATTTTGAAGCAAGCGGATAGCGAAATAACAAAAGATCGAATTGCTTATGGGATACCTGGAAACTTATTTCTTCAATAAGGGTCTTTCTTATTCCATCCTGTCTTTTAAACGCGTGAAGACTACGTAAAAAGGGCAATTTGTACAAAGAGGAACTTATGGGTCGCTTTAACGGGAAATATTCAATGTTTTTTTCCTTATTATGGGAATACCCTGGGATATCAAAACGAAAAAACATGCCATGGCATTCCATTCCATTCTTGTTCAGGTACCTGATTTTGGCCTCAACCTTTTCAAATACGCCGGCGGAATTTGTCTGGTCTGCAAATACGTATAATATTTTCATACCCGGAACTGACTAATAGCCGAATAACTTCATTGGTTCATCCAGCATCTCGTGAAATTTAACTTTGATTTCATCCGGCCAGGTCTCATAGTCGCCGATCAATTCGCCATGCCGGGATGTGTTAGACCGCGCATTCAGCGCATTTTCCAATTCTCCGGAAGATAAATTCAACCTGCTATCCAAGCCAATGAACCGCATTAGCTCATCCAGCTTACGATGTTTATCCGGACCTGTAAAGAGATCTTCATAACGGATGAACATGGTTTCATTTTTTGTTCGCGTGCAATATTCACGCACCAGCATATTATATTTTGCCCAGTACCAGCATATTTTCTGAAAACGATCCATGGATTTTGTTTTGCCGTACCAGGGATCGCCCGGAAAATCATCCGGTGAAATCCGCACACGATAATCACCGTCACCCATGAAATAGAGCTTACCGGAATCATCCGGCGATTTGTTGAAGTAGGATTTAATGCACGTGCGCGGATCACGGACTACATGGACTATTTTCAAGTTAGGCATGACCTGTTCAGCAATGTCGAGCACGAGAGAAAGGTTGAGATTGGACTCGATGTAAAAATCATGCTTCGCTTCCACTACTGACTTCAGGAGATCGTAACGCTGCGCATAAAAGTAGTCAACCGCCTGGTCCCTGGTGAATTTTCCGCGCAGTAAACCCGCGCCCAGCTCGAACATGTCCAGCGGGGGCTCATGCCTTGCCGTAACCCCGCTGAAATTACTGTTAAAAAACCGCGCGAGAAATTCTGTTCCGGTCCTGCCCGTGGAAACGATCAGCGTGGCATTCACCTTGCTCCACTTGTACTTTGTTCTGCGATCAATCGCCTCTTTTATGCGTGTTCTGAATTTCATACTATCTTATTTTTAAGACAGCGGTAAACCGATCATTTCGAATGCGCGTTCCGCAAGGACTGGATCCGTGACAATGTAGCCGCTTTTCCGGCTCGGTCGTCCTTCCAGCACGAGGTTTAAAATTGCATCAGCTGTATTTGCATACGAAAAGATAAGATTCCGGATCTGCGAATCGTATAGCGCTGCTCCGAACGGATGCGCTATCGTAGTCGGGACGTCAAATTCCGCCGCTTCAAAACAAACGGAGGACCATAGCGTCACATGATGGTGCGTATGTCGCAGGATCCGGTACAGGGGAAGCGTCGAAGACAGCCGGATCTCCAGCTTTGATTTGGTCTCGCCGATCAAATGCAGAATCTCCTCATCTGAAATCTTCTGGAAAGGATGTCGTCGCAATAGCCAGGTCCAGCCCGGCGGCGATTTACGGATCGCTTCTGTAAGATAACCCGGGATCATTTCATTTTTTTCGAGCGGTTGTAATGAAAACAAGATCACTTTCTCTGATCCGCGCAAAAATTGTGTAAACTCTTCCTCATCTTTTCCATTTGAAGGAACATGCCCATGTTTCCATTTGCTGAGCCAGAGATTGCCGCCAATTACCGGCTTGTGCAATTCCGCGCGGTTCATCCATTTCTGGATATTTTCTGCCGATTCTTCCCCCCAGTTCCAGAAAAAATCGGGCAGC
>DATDOQ010000231.1:0-2915 GCA_035293205.1 Bacteroidia bacterium | reverse complement strand
AAATATGTCCGTTCGAGAGGAAAAAAAGGTCTTCGCCGATCCCGTCCATTTTAAAATTTTCAGGATTATGATGCATGATCTCTCCGAATAATGCGACGAAATATTCCGTGCATCCAAGCGAACCGCCGGGATGGCCGGAATTCACCGCGTGCACCATGCGCACAATGTCGCGACGCACCTGGCAGGCTAAAATTTCAAGCTCCCGGATCGTGGGCATGATTTCTTCTTTATGATTCGTCTGGGATTTCAGATCTGAAATTTACTTTAAAAGCAGGATGGAATCGCAAATGATTAGAGTCGGCCAAAAGTAAATGTTTGCGCAAGGCGATGGAATTATGTTAATAACATTTAAACCTTGTTGAAAACTACGGTTTGCCAATGGCAGGGCATGAAGTCAACCCGGTTTAGAAATGGTATTTTTGCAGCCCTGAGAACGGGCCTCACCGTTACCTGAAAAAGGGAAAATTAGTATGTCATTAAAGTGCGGAATTGTAGGTCTTCCTAATGTGGGTAAGTCAACCCTTTTCAATTGTCTTTCAAATGCCCGGGCGCAGGCGGCAAACTTTCCGTTCTGCACGATTGAGCCCAATGTTGGCGTCATTACCGTACCGGATGACCGCCTGAATCAGCTGGCGGAGCTCGTTAAGCCTGAACGCCTTGTGCCAACGACGATCGAGATTGTTGACATTGCAGGTCTTGTAAAAGGCGCAAGCAAAGGGGAAGGTCTTGGCAATAAGTTCCTGGCAAATATCCGGGAAACCGATGCTATCCTACACGTCATCCGTTGTTTCGAAGATCCCAATGTCGTTCATGTCGATGGCTCCGTTAACCCGGTGCGGGATAAGGAAGTGATTGACCTTGAGCTGCAGCTGAAGGACCAGGAATCAGTGGAGCAGCGGATGAAACGTATTGAAAAGCAGGCCCGCACAGGTGTTGACAAAGAGGCAAAAAAAACTTTTGATATTCTTTCGAGGGTAAATGATGCATTGCTGAAAGGCATGTCCGCGCGCACTGTTGGCTTGTCACATGAGGAACTCAAGACGATAGACGATCTTCATTTGCTGACGCTCAAGCCCGTCCTCTACATTTGCAATGTTGATGAGGCTTCTGTGAAAACGGGTAATAAGCATACGGAGGCTGTATTCAAAGCCGTGAAAGATGAAAAAGCCGAAGTGATGCTGATTACCGCGGCAATGGAAGCAGAGATAGCTGCACTCGAAAGTTTCGAAGACCGGCAGGCATTTCTAGCTGAGATCGGATTGGAAGAGCCAGGAGTGAACAAGCTGATCCATTCGGCTTATAAATTGCTAAAACTGCAAACTTATTTTACGGCGGGGGTGAAGGAGGTTCGTGCATGGACCATCACGCGCGGGATGACAGCGCCGGAAGCTGCCGGGGTCATTCATACAGATTTTGAAAAGGGATTTATCAAGGCTGAAGTGATCGCTTATAGCGATTTTATAAAATATGGTTCCGAAGCCGCCTGCCGCGACGCCGGACGTATCCGGATGGAGGGTAAAGAATATATTGTGCAGGACGCCGATGTGATGCATTTTCGATTTAATGTCTGATCATGCAGGAGCTGGGTTATACGCTGCTTTTTCTCACGATCTGGTTCATTATTCCCTACCTGGCAGGAACCTGGTTTTTTAAATTGTTGAGGAAAAAATGGAAGGGACTGAACAATAACCGCACCTGGCCGCGCCGTGTATTCAATTTTTGTGTTTTCCTTTGCTGTGCCTTTGCCGGTTGGATGATTGAGGCACTTGTTTTAACCGGTGTTAAGTTAATGTTGCAATAATGTAGTTAGCAATGTGGCAATGTGGCAATGTGGCAATGTGGCAATGAGGGAATGTGGGAATGTGGGAATGGGACAATGAGGCAATAGGAAGAAGTCAATAGGTAATAAAAACAATAAAAGAATCAGCAATAGAACAACAAGTCGAAATTTCAATCATAGGTAAATCTTACTTCATACCTAAATCGTAATTCGTACTTCGTAAATCGTAAATCATCAGTGGCAGCAAAATCAAACTATACAGAAGACAGCATAAAATCCCTCGACTGGAAGGACCACATTCGTCTTCGTCCGGGAATGTATATTGGCAAGCTTGGTGACGGTTCTTCGCCGGATGACGGTATTTATATTTTGCTGAAAGAGATTATTGATAACTGCATCGATGAATTTGTAATGGGTCATGGGAAAAGGATCGACGTCGGCATTAAAGACGGTGTGGTTACCGTGCGTGATTTTGGCCGCGGTATTCCATTGGGAAAGGTGATCGATTGTGTTTCAAAGATCAACACCGGGGCGAAATACGATTCTGAAGCGTTTAAGAAATCGGTAGGACTGAATGGAGTGGGGACAAAAGCGGTGAATGCGCTCGCCGGATGGTTCCGGGTGCAGGCAATACGGGAAGGCAAATCAAAAGTTGCCGAGTTCAAACGCGGTGAATTGCAGAAGGACGAACGGATCAAAGCATCGGATGAACCGCAGGGAACGGTTATTTCATTTATTCCCGATGAAAAAATGTTCATCAACTATCATTACATCAATGAATATGTTGAAAAGCTGTTGTGGAATTACGCTTACCTGAACACCGGCCTTACATTAACCTATAATGGCCGCACGATCCGTTCTGAAAATGGCCTGCTGGATCTTCTCCAGAAAAATCTCAGCGGACCAATTGTTTACCCGATCATTCATTTGCGCGGACACGATATCGAAGTGGCCATTACCCACAGCGACCAGCAATACGTGGAAGAATATTTTTCATTTGTCAATGGCCAGCATACAACACAAGGGGGAACTCACCAGGCGGCCTTTAGGGAAGCGGTGGTGAAAGTTATCCGCGATCACCTCAAAAAAGAATATGAAGCGGGTGATATCCGAACATCTATCGTTGCGGCAATCA
>DATDOQ010000230.1:0-2341 GCA_035293205.1 Bacteroidia bacterium | reverse complement strand
GGTTCCAGGAACGGAAGCCCGCATCCATTCCAATTGTTCGGACTCACAGAATTCCCAGTTGGAAAGCAAATCCTGCCGGATGATCTGCGCCGCGGAATTGGCTGGCAGAATGAAAACGATTGCCAGCATTAGAGCCGGAATCAGTAATAATTTATTGCAAGCCCTTTCAATCAGGCCGGCATGATAATTTTCGGGTAAACAACCAAACTTCATAATAGCCTCCAACCTCTCCCTGTCATTGCCGGTTCTGGCAGCACCATCTTTCCACGCCTGGAAGCGTCTTGCTGTTTCCCCTTGCCTCCATGTAAAATTCCTTACACGTTGTTATGCAAGAAGTGTGCTATTGCTCCACGGTATTGTGTTACAAGGGGAAACGGATGACTCCGTTAGGAACGCTTTGTTCCTGATTCATAATGGAATCGATAATTTCCGATAATTAGTTGCACCACAAGTCTGCTTGCTCAATTTATTTCAGTAGGGCTTCCTCTTTGAGGTTTGTGTGGAAAAATCTGCTCAGGTTCTCAACTGCCAGTCAACCGAAAGGTTATTTCCGCAAGGAACGGGCTACAGCTGTTTGTTTTTTAAAGCAACCAACCGGGCAAATATTTAGAAATCATCATTGGAAAAAACACTGGACGTGGCTACACATCTTCCCAGGGCTCCACGATCAGTCCTTCCTGCCCCGGATGTATCTCAAGCTTATCATCGCCGAAATCAAACAGGACCGCGTCATTGCGAAAGGACTGTTCGCCATCATCGACTAAGCTCACAAGCTGGACGGTCTTTCCAGATACGGGTTGCCATAACGGATTACTGGTCCGGTCTTCAGTTTGCAAATCTATTTTTCCGCCGAATTCATGCAGCAGCATGAGCCGGTCTTTTTCCGCGTCAAAATCTTTCAGGATGACAATGCGCGGATCTTCATCTTCCGTGGCGGATAAAACGAGCCGCGAACCATCGGAAAAATGCAGCTCAAGCTTATCGAGAAACTCGAATAATTCATCGTCGCCAAACCTGTTTTGCCAGTTATGATAAACCACGCTACCCAGTTTCTTCCCTTCCAGCCCTTTCAGCAGCAGCAAATCTTCAAAACTAAAATACCCGCTCATGCAACAAAGGTAGGGTGAATCCTGTATCGCTTCCCGCCAAAGGTCCTGAGTGGTTACGATATCTTTTTTAATGACACGAAGGTCCGGGCCAGAAAGACACAAAGTGCACGAAGAGAAGGCACCAAGTGTTGTTTAATTTAATGCACGAAGTGTTATTAATATTGTTTTTTCGTGTCTTTTCTTCGTGTCCTTAGATTCTTTGTGGCTACCATCTTTGTGCTATTTATGAAGCAACGGACTACTATTTCAGGCCCATCTTTTTTGCAAGGTCTTTCGGAATAGCACTTTTATGAACCAGGATGCTGGTTGTCTTATATTGAAAATAAGGCCTTGAGCAATAAAAATATCCGCCGAGCTCGTTGTTTTCTGTTCCCCAGGAATTCTTTACGATATAATATTCTTTTCCCGTCTGATCTTTTGCAATTCCGGTAATCTGCATGCCGTGATCATCCTGCGTGCTCAGGTTATCAAATGCTTCCTGCCGCAATAGTTGCGTGATCACCCGGTCTTTTGAAGGACGAAACCAGATGGAATCTTTCTCCGTTTTCGAAAGATTTTCCCAATCAGTTTCCGGAACGATCGCAAGTCCGTTTTTGTAAGAGAAAAAAGGTTCAGAAACATCCGCGCCCCAGGCAACGGTATAACCATTCATAACGGCATTATCGGCAATTGCAGTCATATCTGTTAATGGCACATTATTAAAATAGGACCAAGACCAGTTATCAGGAATTTCAAGAACGAATGGTTGCCAGAACGGATGATGTGTGAAGGAAGTGATAGCGATATAATCATCCGCTTTGAATTCCAGAAAATCCGCATAGGTTTTTGGCGTGTACGATTTCCCATCCACCATAAACGAAGTTGGTGGCGCGCCGAGGTATGCATCCAGAGCGGCAGTATATGCACCCCGCCAGTTGGAAGAAAGTTTTCCGTCTTCCAGCCGGAGCTGCGCGTCGAGGATCGCTTTCAAAACCGCGTCCATTTCGCCGTGCCGTACTTTCGATTCACCCTGCGGCATTCCGGGATACGCGTCTTGCGGAATAATTCCATAAGCAGCGGAAAGATTGATCACATCATGCGGCTCGCCACCCGGACCAAAATTTGTTTTGCCCATCATGCGCATGTATTTGACCGCTTTTTCAATATAGCCGGCCCGCACGATCCACATCTCCGACATATCCACGCGCCCTTTTCCCTGGCGGATGAATTCGGATTCAAGAAAAGATTCGGTC
>DATDOQ010000229.1:0-11037 GCA_035293205.1 Bacteroidia bacterium | reverse complement strand
ATCCGCGAAAGTTTTGTCAAGAGCTACGGTCATGTCAAGATCCGATCGCGCATCGGCTTTTTTGCCAAGCCCGATCTTTGCCATCGCGCGCCCATAATACAGGCTGGCCCATTCCCTATAGGAACCGGTTGCTTCATCCTGGTTGGAGCTCATCTTCTCAAACTCAGTCATTTTTTCATAATCAGCTTTCAGCTTTGCTATACGACGGGCATCCGCATCAATTTTGGTGATCGCCTTGTCATAGTCCACGATGGCGCCTGTAAAATCGCCATTCGAACGTTTCGTATCCCCGCTGGCGGAGAGCCCCGCGGCAATTGGCTGTGTTTGCCCGTTGCCTCCTGATTTTGTTGCTAATTGTTTGGTCGCCTGAGCAACTGAAGTGATAGAAAGCCCCAAAAGTGCCACCAGAATTACATTACGTTTAAACATTGGGTCGGTGTGTATTAATTAGGGAAGCTACAAATTTACCGAAAATCCAGGTAGTACGAAATACGAAATGTGGATATAAAAAATGAAGATGAATTGGGCTCATAATAAGACTTCCTGCCAACGGAAATTGCTTATTTAAATTCATTTTTTTTGTATTAATTTTTCGTCATTCCTCCTTCGCTTCGACAGACAATTCTTACTCTTTCATATTTCGTACTTTTTCATTTTTCGTAATTCGTACATTTCATTTTTTCGTATTTCGTACGTCCTCTATTTTACCATTCTCCACCGAAAACATCTTATAAGGAAGTCCCTTGGCTGTGAACAAACCCTGTATGCGTCCGGCGCCTGTGTCGGTGATAAAAAGCTGACCGAATCCTTTTCCGCAAACAATATCCATCAAGCGCGCAACACGGTCTTCATCGAGCTTATCGTGCACATCATCCAGCAAAAGCATGGGCAGCTTTCCACTGGCCCGGTCGAGAAAAACATATTCGGCGAGCTTCAATGCAACTAAAAATGTTTTCTGCTGTCCCTGCGAACCGCTTCTTTTCAGCGGGTAACCATTGATGCGGAAATCAAGATCATCTTTATGAATTCCCGTTGTAGTATGCCCCAGCAAACGATCGCGCGGGGCGGATTCTTTGAGCAGTTGTTCCAATGGCTTATCATGCAGCTTTGATTCATATACCAGCTCAACTTTCTCTGCGCCGGCGCTCAGCCGTCCGTAATAATTGCTGAAGAAAGGAAGCAGTTCGCGCACAAAAGCTTTCCGCGCAAGGAAAACAGGTATTCCCATTTGTACGAGCTGCAGGTCGAGCACTTCCAGCGTACCATCGTCAGTAGCTTTGCCTTCGGCCAGCCGTTTCAGCAATGCATTGCGTTGTGAAAGCACGTGGTTATAGGCTATCAGCTGTTCGAGGTATTTCCGGTTGAATTGTGCAATGACGGTATCCATGAAACGCCGTCTTTCTTCACTTCCGGCGGTGACCAGCACACTGTCTGCCGGCGAAACTACCACCAGCGGAAACAACCCGATATGGTCCGATAGCCGGTCATATTCCTTGCTATTCCGCCGGAAAACTTTTCGCGCACCGCGTTTGACTGAACAAAACACATGATCTTCTTCACCTGCATCATTCGGGAAATCGCCCTGGATCACAAAAAAGCCCTGGTCAAAACGGATATTCTGGCTGTCAACCGGGTTGAGAAAACTTTTACAGAGCGATAAATAATGGATAGCATCGAGCAAATTGGTTTTGCCTGAGCCATTTAATCCGGTAAAACAATTGATCCGTTCCGAGCATTCAACAGTTACCTCCTCATAGTTTCTGAAATTGAGGAGGGTCAGCTTTTTAAGATGCATAACAGAGGTGCTTCGGGGGCAGGAATATTCCCCAAAATTGCCAAAAAGCAGCGGGTAAATCCCTGCGCAGGGAAAAAAAGATTATTTTTGCGGCCTGACTGTAAAAATACTGGCCCAACCAATGTCAAAAGAAACTAAAGATCAACCGGTTCTCGATATCGAGGGCGCTTTCGATAAAACAGAGCAATACATTGAACAAAACCGCAAAAGCCTCCTGCTGATCGTTGGTGGTGTTGTTGCGCTGGTGGGTATTTTCTTTGGCTGGAAATATTTCTACCAGAAGCCACGTTCGGAAGAAGCGGCTGCTCAGATGTATAAAGCAGAAATGTATTTTGCCCGGGATTCTTTCAAACTGGCAATCAACGGAAAAGGCGACACAGCCGGGTTTGCGGGCATTGCAGATAATTTCGGCATGACCCCATCGGGGAATCTTGCAAAATATTATCTCGGCATCAGCTACCTGCGTGAAGGTAAATTTGATGAGGCTATTGAAACGTTGGAAGATTTTGACACGGATGATATGTTTCTCAGCAGCATGAAAATTGCGCTGATTGGTGATGCCTACATGGAAAAAGGACAAACCGATGACGCCATTGATCATTATTTGAAAGCGGCACGCAAAAATCCGAACAAGCTGACAACGCCTGTTTACCTGAAGAAAGCAGCTTTTGCATATGAGGATAAAGGTGAAAAAGCAGAGGCGGTTAAGCTTTACGAACAGATAAAAGCCGATTTCCCGGAATCACAGGAGGCCGCGCAGATCGACAAGTACATCGCCAGGAACGGCGGCACGGTAAAATAACCGGCATCAGCCTGGACATGTTCTGTTCTGTCCCGATGTTTCATTTGAAAGAAAAATCGTCGCGATGAAAAATCTTTCAGATACCGGCACAAGTAACGTGCCTTCCGGCTCAGGCAAGCGAATCGCTGTAATTATCGCTGAATGGAACAGCGAAATAACATTCGCCATGCGTGATGCGGCGGTGTCAACGCTTCAGAAGCATGGATGCGACGATACAAATGTTGTAGTGCATTACGTGCCCGGAACGTTTGAACTGACTCTCGGCAGTCTTTGGGCAGCCATGCATGCCGACACGGATGCTGTAATTGCCATTGGTTGTGTGGTGCGGGGAGAAACACCGCACTTCGATTACATTTGCAAGGCAGTTAGTTATGGCATTACAGAATTAAACGTTAATCTGAGAAAACCTGTTATCTTCGCCGTCCTTACGACGGAAAACCTCGAACAGGCGAAAGAAAGAGCCGGGGGAAAATATGGCAACAAAGGGGAAGAAGCTGCAATCACCGCGCTGAAAATGCTGGCTCTGCGTTCAAGCATGATGAAGTAAGTTTAACCCTTCAGAATCATATTTCATCAATCGTAAATTGTAAATTGTAAATCGTAAATCTAATCGGGGTGTAGCGTCTCCCGGCTAAGCCGGGGGAGTAGCGCATCTGTTCTTTGAATAAAATTATATACAATCGGGGTGTAGCGCAGTTGGTAGCGCATCTGCTTTGGGAGCAGAGGGTCGTCAGTTCGAGTCTGGCCACCCCGACTAAAAAAATTACGATTTACGAAATGGGAGCTGCCTGAAGAGGTGGTTTTTTTTGCTTTTCTTAAAAACCATTTCTTTGAATAAATCGGGGTGTAGCGTCCCGGCTAAGCCGGGAGTAGCGCATCTGCTTTGGGAGCAGAGGGTCGTCAGTTCGAGTCTGGCCACCCCGACTAAAAAAATTACGATTTACGAAATGGGAGCTGCCTGAAGAGGTGGCTTTTTTTGCTTTTTATCCGGAAGAATTATTGTCTAAGGTTGAATAGTATTGATTAATTATTGCTTATTGCTTGATTGCCTGATTATCATTCTCCCATTTTCCCATTCTCCCATTCTCCCATTTTCCCATTTTCCCATTTTCCCATTTTCCCATTTTCCCATTCTCCCATTTTCCCATTTTCCCATTCTCCCATTTTCCCATTCTCCCATTTTCACATTTTCCCATTTTCACATTTTCACATTTTCCCATTTTCACATTTTCCCATTTTCCCATTTGTCCGCCGGAGCCCCGATGGCTATCGGGGCGTAGGAGGATTCTCCCATTCGTTGCCCATTGCAGCCGGCTATTCCAATCAATCTCATTCTCAAAACATATAAAAACCGTTTCTTTGTGCTCGGATTTCAGGCCCCGTAGCTCAACTGGATAGAGCAGCTGCCTTCTAAGCAGCAGGTTTCGCGTTCGAGCCGCGACGGGGTCACTAAAAAATTATTTTACAACAGGTGTTGGGTTTACCTACTAATTTTAGTCTATGGCAATCGCTGAAACTCCCACCCCACCCTATTACGCAGTCATCTTCACATCCCTGCGTACTGTTGGTGATCAAGGTTATGAGAATACTGCTGAACGAATGATTGAGTTAGCCCGGCTGCAACCAGGTTTCCTGGGTCTCGAAAGTGTGCGGGAGGACCTTGGTATCACAGTTTCTTATTGGGATTCACCGGAAGCGATCCGCAACTGGAAAATGAATACAGAACATTTGTTTGCGCAAAAACAGGGCAGGGAAAAATGGTACAGCGATTTTAAAGTGCGGATCTGTAAAGTGGAAAGAGACTACGGACTTTCACAGTGATTATTTCAGGGTGAAGCTGGAAAAATAAGATGTTTTGCCACCGGCATAAATAATCCGGTTGTTTCCTCCGCCTTTAATCGTATTTCCAGAACCCGTCGTTGCGATCCAATGAAGACCATCATTCGGTGAAAATTCCATTCCGCCGGGGCCAATGGCAAAAGCCAGTTCCGGTCCAATGAATTCAACACAGGAACGATAACCTTTGGTTGGAACCGCCGGAGTTATCCAGGTTTTGCCCCCGTCATTTGTTACAAATACATTCCGGTCAGTGGAGTCAGGCTTTAGATAATCGCCGCCAACAATTATTCCATTCAGCGAATCCCGGAAGGCGATCGAAAAAATTCCCTGGGAAGGTTGTCCCTGGATGATTGGCGTTGCAAAAACCTCCCAGTGATGACCGTAATCGCGCGAATGCCATAATCGCGAAACAGCTCCACCGGTTGCGATGTAAACATGTCCGCCGGGCAATACACGAATGGTTGTACCGCTCGCCGCGAAAGAAGCTTCGCCCGGATGCAGAATCGGACGATCTTCAAATGGAATTTCTTTCCAGGTCACAGCGTCAAACGTTTCCATCAAAAACATTCTCCCATTCACAGGGTCGCCAAAAATTAGACCGTGCTTTTCATCCCAGAACCCAAGACCGTCAAAAAACATCGCGCTGTCATTGTTGAAATAACACCGCACCCAGGATTTTCCACCATTTTCCGTAGTTAAAATAACAGCCGGAGTTCCTGCGCTCGCAACCACCGCACGATTTTTATCAAACGCATGTAATGAACGAAAATCCAGCTGTTCATGATTTTTTATCCGGTTCCACATCCATTTTTCGCCACCCGTGGTAGTATTACCTATCAACCCTTTTCGTCCGCTCATCCAGTATACGCTGTCATTAACTACAGAGAGACCCCGGAAGCCGGTCTTAAGACTGTCTGCGAGTTTTTCAGGCGACTGCGACCAAAGACTGCTTCCGGAAAAAAATAGAACCACGAAAAGGATAATACGCATGTGTCAAAGATAAATTTTACCGGTGTCAATTTCCCGATTTTTTAGGACGTAACTTAGTACCAAAGTTTTTTTATGGAAATGCATTACCGTCGTTTGGGAAAAAGCGGACTACAGGTGAGCGCCCTCTCATTTGGATCATGGATCACTTTCGGCGCGCAGATTGACGACCAGGTTGCAGGCCGGCTCATGCAAATGGCATATGATGCAGGCGTGAATTTTTTCGATAACGCAGAAACATATGCCGGTGGTAAATCGGAGATCGTCATGGGAAATATCCTGAAAAAAATGGAATGGGACCGGACGAGCTTTATCGTTTCCAGCAAAGTTTTCTGGGGCGGGAAAAAACCGAACCAGACCGGGTTGAGCCGCAAGCATATTTTCGAAGCATGCCATTCCGCGCTGCGCCGGCTTCAGGTCGATTACCTCGACCTTTATTTCTGTCACCGCCCGGATGCCAATACACCGATTGAAGAAACAGTGCGCGCCATGCACGACCTGATCTCGCAGGGAAAAGTTCTTTATTGGGGAACCTCCGAATGGAGCGCCGAAGCGATCCTGGAAGCTTATGCGATTGCCGACCGGCATCATCTTTACGCACCAACAATGGAGCAGCCGCAATACAATATCCTGCACCGCGAAAAATTTGAAAAAGAATATGAACCAGTCTTTCGCACGCGGGGTTTGGGCTCAACCATCTGGTCGCCGCTTGCTTCGGGACTTTTAACCGGAAAATACAATGATGCGATTCCAGGCGACACACGCATTTCACGTCCCGACCTACAATGGCTGAAAGAGCGCATTGCAGGAAGTGAAGCCGGACCGAAAATTGAAAAAATCAAAAAGTTCAGCGCGTTGGCTAAAGAATCGGGAACCACTTCTGCGAAGCTGGCGATCGCCTGGACACTTAAAAATCCGAACGTCAGCACTGCTATTCTCGGAGCGTCGAGACCGGAACAGCTGGAAGAAAGTCTTCGGTCACTCGAGGCGCTTTCATTATTGACAGATGATCTGATGGCAAAAATTGACGATATTTTCAGCGACCATCCGGAAATATTCTGAGCAATTTTTGAGTTTTTTGAAATTTGAAACAGTTTCAAAAAACAAACCAACTTAAATTTTATGTTTTTGATCGGGCAAAAGATTTTCCCGCGCCCAGGTTACTTTTCGCACATGTTCTGCCTGGCGGTGCGGGCAATTTTGAACCGTACATAATGGACAGCTTTGCGGAAGGCAGGGATCGGTATGTATAAAAAATTCAACTTCGGGTCCGATCCCGGCGGCTACCACCTTTTCCATCGCATGCACTTCCGCGTGCGCTTCGGTAAGCGTTAAATACCAGGGCAAGGTCAGATGAGCGTCAATATGAAGACCGCTGCCATATTTCAAAACGCGGAGCTTATGAATGTCGATCCAGTTGTCTCTCCGGTTGCGGTTCAGCACTTCAATGAGCTGAGTGATCTTTTCGTAATCCTGTTCATCCAGCAAGCTACCAAGTGAAACACGGACGAGACGAAAACCGGTGTAGATAATAATTAACCCGAGTATAGTCGCCAGCAAATTATCAACCCAGTCATAACCGGTATAATAGATCAGCAGCAGTCCACCTACCAATCCAAGACTCGTCAGCGTATCCACCAAAAGGTGTTTTCCATTCGCCACCATGAGCGCTGAATCCTGCCTTTTGCCGCGTCTCAAAAGATAAAAGCCCATGAAAAAATTGGTGATCCCCGCGCCGGCGATAAGAATAGCGCCTTCATCCAAACGCATGATTTCATGGGGATAAAAAAATCCGCGTACGGCGGCAAACACGATTCCTCCTCCGGCAAGCAGCACAAGAGCGCCTTCAAATCCAGCTGCTACAAATTCAATTTTACCGTGACCATAGGGATGCCCTTCATCGCGCGGACGACCAGCGTACCACATGCTGAACAATGCAACGCTACCGGCAACTACATTGACAATGCTTTCAAGCGCATCCGTCAGGATTGCATTCGAACGTGTGATCCACCAGGCAATAAATTTGATCCCAAGCAGAAGCACACTGAAAAGCAACATCAGCTGCATAACCCTGACTTTACCGCGCATGCGTAAAGATGAAACATAATCAGGAAATACAATGAGGGAAAAAACGATTTAAAAGAAAAACCGCACTGAAAGCTAATACTCCAAAGAAGCATCCGCTATTATCTGCCATCTTTCCGCCAGCCGCAGCAAACTGATTTTTTCAGCGGAAAATGTGCTTTTGAATTCACGCTGGCCATATTCCTGCCACGCTTGCCGAAAATGAGCGGGTGTCCAGTCACGGTTACCGATGGTCACATGCGGATGAAATTTCCGGTCTTGCCGCTTTCGTAATGGAACAATTTCATTGAAGACTTTTTTTGTGGATGTAAAAAAAAGATCCAGTTTTTCATTGTTCAAAACACGAATGAATAAGGTGCTGTTCGAAAAATGATCGAATCCCTCCAGCGAAACTTCAAATGGCTGATACGATTTTGCGGCATCCTCCAAAGCAGCTTCCAATCGCCTTTCACCATCCCTTGGAAAATGAAAGGGCGGAACGAGCGTAATATGCGCAGGTGATCTCAGCGGCGATTTTGAATGGAAACGTGTCGCGATATCTTCTTTAAAAGATTGAATTTCCCGGTCCAGCGCCCCTGGCAGAACGAGTGCAACAAAATATTGCGCTTTCATCTCCTATTTGAAATCGATCAGGTGTAAATCAAAAACCAGATCTGATTTCGGTGGAATGACAGGGGGCCTTCCACCATCGCCATATGCAAGCTGGTATGGAATGATCAGCTTGGCTTTTTCTCCTTTGCGCATCAACGCAATGCCTTCATCCCCGCCGCGAATGACAAGGCCGCGACCAAGCTGGAACCGGTAAGGCTGGCCGCGCTCTATAGATGAATCAACCATTTTTCCATTGAGAAGAAACCCGCTGTAATCAACCACCACTTTTTGTCCCGGCACCGGGCGGGCGCTGTCAGGGTGACTTTCAAACAGGACCATTTTTAACCCGCTCGCGGTAGTGATTGTATCTTTTCCAGCGGCATTCCAGGGCGTTGGTTTTGGCGGCACGTCTATAATTTCAACTTTGAAGATCAACGTGCTGTTCGGCGGAATTTTTCCATTTTGCCTTGCCCCGTATCCAAACTCCGGCGCAATCACCATGGTTGCTTTATCACCGGCGCGCAAATGCTGCATGACTGAATCCCACCCTGCGATCACTTCTTTGTTCATGAGATGAAACCGAAGGGGTACATTACCCTGGCGATAGGACGCATCAAAAACTGAATCGTTCACCAGCTTGCCTTCAAACAGCAGGGAAATCCAATCTCCTTTTTTCGGCGCCGGACCATTGCCGGTTGCCGTCACGACGTATTTTATTCCTTTCGTTAAAAAAATTGTATCCGGTTTAGAAACTTTTATAGATTGATAGGGTCGCTGCACGCCATCGGCAGGCGGGACTTCCGGTTTCGGTTGTTTCGACTTCGTTAGATTACAAGCACTACTCAGTGTGAAGAACACAACAGCCAGGTAAATTGCGTGAAAAGTTTTCATCTGCATCAGTTTCGGAAAATGTTTGGTTATCAAATATACGCGTTCGTGTTTTGTGATGCATTTCCAAACACGACAAAAAAAACACCGCCCATTTAAGTGAGCAGTGTTACTTTAATTTTCGATTTGAATTATTTGACGGGCTTTTTCAATTCCACAACTTTTACTTCAAATACCCGGGTCAGACTGTCATTAAAAGCCTGGTCCGGAGGAAGAATAAACCGTGCAGAGCCACCTTGTTTCATTTTCGCTACGGAGCTTTCAAATCCAGGCACCATCGTACCTGCTCCCAGCTGAAATTTCAGCAGCTCATCTCCGGGTACAATTTCGTTAGAATCAAATGTGGATCCGTCAAGATATTTGCCGGTATATAATACCCCAACCGTTGTTCCGGGCATTAATGGATCGCCGGTTCCCGGCGTTAATTCCTGGAAATAAATTCCTTTCGCGTCGGGTTTTACAGTAATGTTGTTTGCCGCAAGGTATGTTTTCAGAAGCTGCTTATCCTTCTTTTTCAGCATCGGCTCATTTTTCCTGGCCGAATCCTGGAGCGGACCCATCATTGCTTGCCGCTTCAACATGAAATCCCGCTTGCGGGCCTCTTCCGCGTCCTTTTCTGCGACCCACTTTGTTTTTTGCTGACGGGAGTAAATGCTGTCCACCTCAACAAGAAAACCGAGATACTGCATGGTATCATATTTCGGATTGCGGAATTCAAATCCCGGATAATTTGCGCGGAGCGAATCAAGCAGTAAAAAAAATGACGCGCTGTCGCCTGCCTGAAGCTGGCCGATCATATCGATGTAATCACCTTTAAAAGCCGGAGCTGAAATCAGGATCGGGAACGACTGGTCATAATTGATGTCATAAAAAACCGAATCGTACTCCGTTTTAAATTTCATATGTACAAAAACGAGTCCGCCAGTATCGTCTATACTCGCGCCAGTCCCTTCTTTGTGAATAAGGAAATACGTGCCATTATCCACTTTTTCATAACCGGGATAACGCTTGTCGCCTTCACAGGCGGTAAAAACAAATGCACCTGTGATGCCAGCTGCAAAAAATATTTTTTTCATGAGAATCATTACGTTTTTTATTCGACCGCAACCAGCTTCAGGTTGTAAACTACCGGTGTATGCGGGGCAATAATGCCAGTGGTGGAACCTACATTTCCGAAAGCCAGCGGCGAAGGTATGATTATTTTCGCTTCGCCACCGGGCTTCATGCGTTTCAGCGCGTTTTCTATGCCGGCAATTACCTGCCCTTCCGTGCCAAAAGGAAATGTAAAAACTTCGGGACTCCGGTCAAATATCCGGCCATTGAGCTCCATTCCGGTATAATTGATTTTAATCGTTCTTCCTTTAGAAGGAAATTCACCCTGACCCTCTTTTTCAATAATAAAGTATAAACCGTTACTGTCCGGTCGGGCCTTGAGTGCATGTTTCGTGATATACCTGCGGATCAGCAATTGTTCAAGCAAGTCCGAATCCGTTGTTGCCTGATTTTGTATTTCATCAGCTTTCAGTATTTTCAAAACTTTAACATTCATTTCCACCAAACCGGTGTCGGGCATTCCCGGAAGACGCAGATCGTTGCCAGGCAAGAGAAAAGTTGCGCTATCGCCCTCTGCCAGCACGCTGAAATATTTACTCGCGGACGATTGAATCAGCATGGTGCCACGGGCATTTAAAAAATCGGAATCAAAAAAAACGTTTCCGCCGAACTTATTCTGCATCCGCAGTTCATAAAAATCGTTTTCACCCGCTGTATTACCGCTTTCACCGGGATAATGCAGCTTGTAATAAATACCGGGAGAAACTTCGCTGTAACCCGGGTATTTGGATTCCGAACAGGAAAGAAGTGCAACAGCGGAAAGGACAATGAGTAAAAAGTTTTTCATGGTGGTTATTTTATTTCCAACAATTCCACTTCATATACGACGCTTGTTAAAGGAGGAATTTTTGCATTATCGCCAGTCAGTCCATGCGCAAGATGCGAAGGAAGAATAAAACGCATCGTTTCGCCTGTATGCATGAGCTGGATTCCTTCG
>DATDOQ010000228.1:0-2012 GCA_035293205.1 Bacteroidia bacterium | reverse complement strand
AGCTTTGATTAGCGGATGCGATATCGGTATGACCGTCGCTGTTGAAATCACCTGTGGCAATGGAATAAACAGAAGAGTTCATAGGAAACGCGGTGGCCGCTCCAAAACCACCCGTGCCATTTCCGAGGTAAACGTTCACATACTGATTATAATTAACCGGGCAGGCCAGGTCGGTATTTCCGTCTTCATTAAAATCCGCGCTGACTATTGACCATACTTCATTAACACCTGTAATAATAGATGGCAGGTTGAAGCATGCCTGGCTGTAACAGGTTAGGATGGGAAGAAAAAAACAGAGTATTGTGCAAACCGGTTGATGATTTTTCATGGTAGATTCGTTTAATGCAAATTCGCCGCCCGGCCTGGGTGAATAGAGTTCTAATCAAATACACGTTTAATTGATCCCGCAGGTTGGGTGATTCCCGTGATTTTTCAGCTCCAGTTCTGCAGCTCGATGATATTTCCGTCCGGATCTGCGATGTAAATGAAAGTGAGGTGACCAACGCCTTCTACATCCCTTTCGCTGATCTCGCCAATCATGGATGCGCCGTTTTCGAGCGCAAGACGAAGCATTTCCGCTACATTTTCTACATGAAACGCGATATGTCCGAATCCTTTTCGGTTTGCGACCGGTTTTCCCGAATTCAGCATTTCATCATATTGAAAAATTTCCAGCGTGGGACCATTTTCGCCATAACCGGGCATCCGTAAATGCATCCCGCGCAGGTGCGCGTTTTTTACGCCGGTACCTTTGCTGAGCCACGCGCCCGACTGATCGCGTTCCGGCGGAACAGGAATGCAGTTGAATACCGTTTGATAAAATGTCGCCAGCTTTTTCCAGTCTGTGGAAATAATGTTCGTGTGCGTGTATCGGATGTTCATGGATGATTTTTTTCAAGCATATCTTTCATTGCGGCATTTCTTTGGCGGAGAAATTTTGTCATATAGTTTTTTAAAATCAGGGCATTGAATAATTTCCCGGCAATACCAAAAGGAACATCGTACTGAAATATATCGCGCATAATGGTTTCACCATTCTTTTCTTCAAACTGGTGCTCGTGCTTCATCGATTTGAAAGCTCCTTTCACCATGATGTCTTCAAAAAAAACGGGACGGTCCATTCTGGTTATGCGTACCGTGAGCCTTTGACTGATACCAAAATGTTTTGCCTCCCAGGTTATTTCATCTCCCTGTTGGCACAGGCCGGAGGTTTTTCCCCCAACCGCTATTTCATTCGTATGCGTTGTGGTTTTTTGATGCGCATCGATATCACGCGCAAGGTCAAAACATTTTCCGACCGGCGCGCGGATGATCGTGGAGAGATAAATTGTTGTCAATCCTGGAAAATATTCAGATAAAAGTAAGAAAGGTTATAGAGGATTATCACATTCACACATTACCACATTATCACATTCACACATTATCACATTCCCACACTTGTCCGCCGGAGCGTAGCGCAGGAGGATTCCCACATTATCACATTAATTTTCTGCCAGTTCTTTCACCTTCGCCAGCGCTTTTGGAAAAGCTTCATCGAAGAATTTCTCAAATTCCTCTATCACATCAATCTCCACAGATAATTCCGTGCTGCCATTGGTGTTTTTGAGCGAATAATTCTCCATGGAGCCTGACCAGTTTTCAGTTTGTGCGTCGGCAGGTTGTTCTTTGCCTTCTTTCATTACGCCCAGGTGCTTGAATGACATAAATTCATTCGGGATCTTTTTCGCGATCATACTGAACATTCCTTCACCGGAGGGTGAGAGAAATTGTATTCTGTTCCCTTCCTTCCAGTCAGAAACGGCATAGGAGCCCTCCGCGAAAGGGCTGGTCCATTCGCGATACGATTGATCGTTCCAAAGCACCTCCCACACTTTTTCGCGGGGCGCTTTGATGGTGACTGAGAATTGTTTCTTTTTCATTTTATCGTGTTTTTAAAAATCTTGCCTCTAATTGTCTGAATCAGGATTTAGTTGATTTTAGGATTAGCAGGATTTTTTTCTACGTTATATTTT
>DATDOQ010000227.1:0-3104 GCA_035293205.1 Bacteroidia bacterium | reverse complement strand
ATCTTTTCATACGTAACAGTTTCGATCGGGGCAGGATCCGTCAGATCAATCACAAGAAGAAGGATGTCCGCATCTGCCAGCGCCGTACCCACAAAACGCATCATCCCTTCGTGCAGCTTGTATCTTGGAACAACTATTCCCGGCGTGTCGGAATACACGATCTGGAAATCTTCCCCATTAACAATGCCCATAATACGGTGTCGCGTGGTCTGCGCTTTGGAAGTAATAATGGAGATCCGTTCACCGACAAGCGCGTTCATCAGCGTGCTCTTGCCTGCATTCGGGTTTCCGATGATATTTACAAATCCTGCTTTGTGCATGGTGCAAAGATAAGCGTGTGTCGCGCTATTGAATCACTGAATAGTAAAAGCCAGAATCGGATGTGAAAAATAATCAGGCGGTGACATGTTGCCGGCTCCGCCTTTTTTCATAAACTATCACAAGCAACAGGGTGATCGTTGTTCCCAGCAATTTCAGCGCAATGTCTTTTTGCGCATCCCATTCATCCCCCTGCGTGCCAAGAAAGGCAGTGCCTGCTGCAGGCTCAACCACCGCGGCCGTGGCCCACTCGATAATTTCATAAAGCACGCCGAGAGTTGCCATGAAGCAAAAGAGAATAGCTGCAAAACCGAAACGCGTGGTTCGTATTTTACCTTCCAAAACTTCGCGGAATGGAACAGTCAATAGCAGTCCGGACAATAAATGAACAAACCGGTCATACGAGTTTCTTTCCCAATTCAACTTTTTTGCAACCAGATGACCGAAGGGAACTTCAGAATAAGTATAATGCGCGCCTACAGCATGAAAAAGCAGAAATATTACGATCAGTGTAAATGAAAAAGTGGAAATCCTGTTTTTCATATATCCCCATATTGTCAGCGGTACGAACAGGAAAACCAGCAAATTTTCCAACAGCCAATCCATCCGGTTATATGGATTAATTGCGAGATAAATCCAGGTAATTACAAATAACAGGGAAAGCGCCGCCGGCCAGGGAGCTAAAAGCTTGTGCGTTCGCGTCATTCCCCCAGGCTGCAAAGTCGATGCCACCCAGCATATTAAATGGTTTCGTTGACAGAATTTCCACCATTTATTAAATATGCGGTTTCCGGAAAAAAGTCACCCCGGCTTCCCATGCAGATCATTCAGTCTGTAATAGAAGCCGGGGTGGAAATTCCTCACCGGCGGGTTATTTTTGAGATTCTTCGCTATTCTTTTATGAACATGATCTGCTTCGTTGGTTCTGCGCCGCTGGCAACCGACAGCACATACATGGATGATTTCAGATCCGAAATATCAACAGGGATTGTCTGGTTTCCTGCCTCAAGCTGATATTGTGATTCCTTTATTTTAATATTCGTCATTGAAAAGATTGAAATCGTTGCAATGGCTTTTTGAGTGCTCAAAACACTAACCATCATTACATCTTTTGCAGGATTCGGATATAGCGAAATTTCAGATAGTGGGTTTGCAACTTCAAAATTTGCAGCGACGATTGAAGAATATGTTTGCGCGCCACCCACATCTACCTGGCGCAGGCGGTAATAATTCGGACCTTCTGCCGGTTCTTTATCAACGCGTGAATAAAATATTGGTTGTGTGCTGGTACCGGCGCCGGGTAATGAATCGATTGCATGAAAATTACCAGTAGCGTCCGACTTTTCGATCACGAACCACTGGTTCTGAAATTCTGTTTCAGTTTGCCATTCCAGCTTGATGGTTTCACCTACCTGTAATCCGATGAAAAAGCTGAGCTCGATCGGCATCGGCGATGAAGCTGAGTTGCTGGTTGCCATCCTGAATCGCTGAAAACCGCCGCCATTCAGATCAGCAAGCGACAAACCGACGCGGTTAACTTCATAAGGAACGGCCGCGCTGGACGTGGAAGCCGAATGTGTTCCCACAACTGCATTCTGTAAAACGGCAGCAAGCTCGCTGGCAATGTTGGATCCGAAAGAGGTCGTTCCGCCGCCATAACGGAGGCTGATCGAACTGCCGTCAGCAACTAATCCGTTCGCAGTAGAAACTTTCCAGTTTGAATTGGTAACTGCTTCGATGGTGGTGCCGCTATTCCAGGTAGGGTCAACAAAATAGTTTGCAGCAGTTCCTGATTCGTAAGCAAATTTGACGCTTATCGTTCCTCCGCTTGTAAGACTGGAAGAAAATCCAACCCATAACGGACAATATTCGGTGGCGCTTCCAACCGGAAATAAACCGGCGACCGCAGGAATGCTAATCGTTCCGGTTGAAAACCATCTTTCGAATGTGCCATTGTACAGCCAGCCGTCGGTATATGTTAATGTACCCGGTGCAGAGACGTCCGTTCCAAGAGTTAGTGTGTAGTCATCAAGATCAAGCACGGTTGCAGAAACCAGCTGCAATGCATTTTTGATTACGTTGTTACCGGCCAGCTTTACAGTGCCCGTCGTTTTGTTAATCCGCATTGTTGGAAAATGCCAGGGATAAGCAGAAATCGTCTGGTTTGATGTTCCGGCGAGCATAACGTTCCCTGACCCGCCTCCCGGGCGCACCGGATAAAAAGTTCCGCTGCTGGTAATATTTCCTTTGACTTTCACTGTTAGTCCTTCGACCGTATAATTGGAAGCGAGACCAGCTCCCACCAGCGTTAAATTATTTGTAACCGTCAATGTATCGCCGGAATTTCCATTGATAGATAACGAAGTATTGTAAATACCACCGATCGCCAGGTTATAAACGGTCATGTTGCCGTTCACGCTCAAAGTGGTAGGCAGAATGTTCGCGTCGGGGAACATATTGAGTGTGCTGCCATTGGGAGCGCTGAATGTCCCGTCATTAAACGTGAATGCAGCCGTGAAGTTGCAATAAGGCGCAACCTCGAATGTTCCCGATGTCATTGTAAAATTTCCACCCGACATTTCAAAATTACCGGCCACGCGCATCATGGTTGATCCGCCATTAAAAGTGTGACCGGATGCAATTGTTGTATTCTCGGTGCAAAACCATATCCGGTCAGAAGAGTTGTCTGATCCCTGCAAGGTTCCGCCGCTGAGCGTAGTGAAAGTTCCGGATCCGCTTATAATTGATCCAATCAAGCCAACGACAAGACTTGATCCTGAAGCCTG
>DATDOQ010000226.1:0-3902 GCA_035293205.1 Bacteroidia bacterium | reverse complement strand
CCCACGTTACCTCGCCTGTTTTGTAATAACGATCCACAAGCTTTACAAAAATGGCATCGTAGCCCATGATCATGCTCGATTCGTAATGGTAAGTTAACCAGGAGACCGACCATTTGAACAATTCCTTTGAAGCGCGCGATTTTTCGATGAGCCAGATGCAGTTTTTGGTTATGCTGTCCGGATGCTGCGGCGTTAGCTTTTCAAGGTAGAATTTGACTTTCTGATAATAAACCTGTGTGCGGATCATGCGGTCGTCGGAGAAATCAAAACCATCCCAGTAATGATTCCGTAAATTCCAATAATTATAAGCGGAGTCGATTGTACCGTCAGCTTTACGTGGCATCAGGTGATAGGGGATCACTTCCGGCTCATCCGTCGCGGCGAGTATTTTTGACAGAAATGTTTCCGGATGTTTTTTCCTGTAAAAATCGCGTATGTATAATTTGACGGTGCTGTCAATAGCGGCAATTTGCTTTGTCAGGAGCTCGATGGAATCTTTGTTTTTTCTTTCGCGTGCACTTTTCATCGCGTTTTGCAGCGGTTCTACTTTTTGCCTTTGCATGGCAATGAACCGGTGGTACTCATAGAAATGTAAATTCTCTTTGGATCCATTGATTTTGATCGTGTTTACAATATCATTCGTGTCCGGAACATCAATGGAGAACTTTTGTTCATCCGCAATAATTATTTCAAAAGGTCGCTTGCTTGGAAATACCACGAGATAAACTCCTCCCGGGGCGGCCGAATCCCGTTTGAAATGAACATTTCCTTTCGTGTCAACCCAGCCCGTGTCAAGAATCCGGTTCTGGTCCGCGTAATAATGGGCAAGCAGCATATAACCGCCCGAAAGTCCATTGATATGCATTTTCAGATCCAGCGGTTCTACCTTTTTTGCCGGAGACTGGCTAATCGTAATTAATGGCAGTAAGTTGAATGCCAATAGAATAGGTATAAAGCGTTTCATAGGAAAGGGTTGCCTTTTCAAATTTAAAACTTTGGGTTGGTTTGCCGTCGCCTTATCCACAAAAATCATTCCTCTTCACAAATCATCTCTTTGGGGGGCGCTGCTTTCTGCCGCCACGTTGGTTTTGTGGTTTGAATTTTCGCGTTCCCTGCTGCGGACCCTTCTTACGCTGATATTTATCGCTGATAAATTTCGGATCATATGCAGGAGCTTCACCAATAGAAGCCGGAACTGTTTCTTTAAGCACAGCGTAACCGATCAACTTTTCGATGCTTGCAAAACGGCGCATATCATCCGGTGAAATGAACGTAGTAGCCTCACCGGTGGATTCTGCGCGCGCGGTCCGACCGACACGGTGAACATAATCTTCGGCGTCACCCGGAACGTCATAATTTACGACAAGGGAAATATTTTCAATATCTATGCCTCGTGAAAGCACATCCGTGGCAACGAGGATCTTTATATTTCTGCTCCTGAACTGACGCAGCACTTCTTCGCGTTCACTCTGCTCGAGGTCGGAATGAATGGCGGAGACTGACATGCGCAGTCCTTTCAGGTCGCGTTCAATGTTTTTTACATTTTGTTTGGTCGAGGCAAAAATAAGAACGCTGACATATTCCTTTTGCTGAAGCAGCAGTTCAAGCAAAGGAATTTTTTGCGTATCGTAAACAGAATAAGCGATCTGCCTGATTCCTTCTGCTGGTTTTGAAAGCGCAATATTTATTTGTTCCGGGTGATGAAGGATTTGGCCTGCCAGCTGGCGGATCCGTCCCGGCATGGTGGCCGAGAACATCAGCGTTTGCCTTTGTTTCGGCAGATGGCCGATAATCCGCATGATGTCTTCGTGAAAGCCCATATCGAGCATGCGGTCTGCTTCGTCGAGAATGAGCGTTTTCAATTTATCCAGTTTTACATAGCCAAGATTAAGATGCGCGAGGAGGCGACCCGGGGTTGCGACAATAATATCCGTTCCTGTCATAAGTGCTTTTTTCTCGCGGTCAAAATCTTCACCGGATCCTCCGCCATATACCGCGATGCTGCTGACGCCCGCGAAATAAGCAAAACCGGTCAGCGCCTGGTCGATCTGCAATGCAAGCTCGCGTGTCGGCGCAACGATCAGCGTATGAATGCTTCCGTGATCCGGGTTGTGTAAAATGCGGTGGAGCGTGGGCAGGAGGTAAGCAGCGGTTTTTCCCGTGCCTGTTTGCGCGCAGGCGATCAGGTCGCGCCCCTGCAGGGTAAGCGGGATGGTCATCTCCTGGATCGGTGTGGCAGTCGTAAATCCCATCGCATCAACACCTTCCATCACCGATGGGTCTAATTCAAAATCTTCAAAATTTGCCATAAAAAACAAAAACAACCGCAACTTGAGCGGGCGTGCAAAAATACGCAAAAAGGCGGCATACATTACAGCATTTCTGATCAGGATGGCGAGTCAGGAATGGGGAGTTGGGCCGGAAATAAAATTTACATCATTTATTTAATTAGGCGTTTTATTTAGCTTTAGTCATTACGAATGTACCATTCAACCTCATTAAAAATATTTTGGTTCTGAAACATTCTTTATTGATAGCGTACGTGTTTTTTTTCGCCGTTCCAGTTTTTGGACAGGACTCCACGGTGAATAAAACTCCGCATGGTTTTATTGACCTGAATGGATATTATGATACCCGGGAGTTCAGCACATTCACCATTAACCTGCTCGCGAACTTTAACCCGCGGCTTCAGTATTTTTCATTGAACAATTTTGACAGCGGAAAACATTCAACGGATTTGTCTTCTATGTATATGGAGCATCATTTACGCTGGAATTTTCACAAAAAACTGCCGCTGGATCTTGCACAAAACTTAACCGTTATGTCGGGTAGCGGCAATGACAATTTGAAATATGGTTTGCGCTGGCGATGGAACCAAACACCCCGTTTGCAAAACTTGCTGGATAAACTGCACCTCATGTATTTTGTCAACTTTCACCTGGTCCAGTTTGCTGAAGGTACCGCGCCAAAAGGATTTACGCAGATCGAGCATGTTTACCGGCTGCAGGTAATACCCGGTTGGTTTAAAGACCGTGTTTATATTTTTGGTTTCGCAGACCAGGATATCATTTGGAGGAATGGAGGCGCGTCCTTCCGCTGGGTAACGGAAACGCAACTCGGCATCCGACTTGCCGGACAGTTTTACCTCGTGGCAGAATACAGGTTTAACCAGTATTTGAATGAAAAGAATGGAGTTGGATTTGGTTTGGAATATATCATCAACTACTGATCACACACGTACCGGGCATATTTATTTTAAAGCGCCGCTGCAATCCGCCTTGCAACCGCGTTGAATGCATCCAGGGAAGTGTAGGTGGTAATTTTATTCACTTTCATGGTCAGCACCCGGTTGAATTTTCTGACAAGAATAAAATAAAAGTTTTCGCCGTCGCTGTGAAAATAAGCTTCATCACCCACATCATTGAGAACTTTTATACCCTTATGCTTCCGGTTGGCTTTTTTAATGGAAGCATATTTCTGTTTCGCTTCGATAAGGTTATTATAATGTTCGATCATAAAATAAACAGCGCCCGTTTTACCGGAAATCGTGTCCGGCCTGTTGGCGATAAAGGCTTTTTTGCAGATAAAAATAGCTTCCCTGCGCCCGGACGAACTATCGCTCAAATGCACAGGCTCACCTAAAATGCTTTCGGCATCCTTCAGTGAAAACAGCCTGCTCAAATTCTCAAAAGAAGTATCAGAAACAACAACAGCTTTTTGAATTGGACTTATTGCCGCTTGTTCAGCTATGCTTTTTTCCTGATCCGGCGAACCTGTGGGGTAATGGCAACCGGCGAAAGGAAGAATTAAAACTATTAACACCAGAACGTTTTTCATTGATCAGATCATTGAAAAAACTATTCTATAAAGTTACTTTGTTATCCTGCTTCCCAAAATATTTT
>DATDOQ010000225.1:0-7430 GCA_035293205.1 Bacteroidia bacterium | reverse complement strand
GACAAGATTGAAGCCGCCGCCGCCGCCACCTGCCGTTACAGCGTAAGTGATATCTCCAAAGTTTGGCGTACCACGGTCGTCATAAATAAGCGGCGCTGTTAAGTTTTGATTGTTATCCGACATCCATACCATGAAGCCCTGTCCGCTTACAAGCGCAGTGGCAATCGTGGTTACATTTACCCAGTTTCCTCCAGCAGTATTGTAAGTGCGAACGGAACGAAAAGTGGGACAACATGCATTGCCGTCATTACCCCCTACACCGCTCATGTAAAAACGTGTGTCGGAATCCCAGTCATTGAGGATATTTCCGTTTATCGATGTGCCCAGGAATTGCCAGTAACCGGTAGCAGGTCCGTTGATATAGCTTTGATTGATCCAGCCTGTTCCTGTTAGTGTGGATGTAGCGCCAAGCGGACCAATGTTAGCATACGTAACCGAACCATTGGCAAGCAATGTAAATGTTCCTGCGCCGGCGGTTCCAAAACTTCCCGCATTGACGGAAAGCAAGTTCTCCATGGAAACAGTTCCTGTTACATTCACCGATGTTGTATTGGTGGTTGTAATGTTATAAAACTGGGTACTCCCAGCCCCGCCAATAGTTTGCACGGCGGTTCCGGATAAGGTAAACGTTCCCTGGTTGGCCATGAAATTTACACCATCATTGGTGAAATCGCCCCGCACGTTTACACTGTAATTCGTTGCGGTTACATCAAAAGTTCCGGTGGATAACAGGAGATCACCGGTCAGAAGAATGCCAGTGGCCAATTGTACCGTGCCGGTAGTGGAAACCGTCAGGTCGTTGAACCTTTCCGTTGAGGGCCGGGTAATGGTTTGTGTCCCGCCACCTAAAAAAGTAACCGTTGCCATATTGAGGCAGCTCGTATTGGCGGTGTTGGTCCAATTGCCTGCCAGGTCAATGCTTATATTATTACAGTCCAGCGTAGAACCACTTCCCACAATCCGGAGGTTTCCGTTAATTGTATAGGTGGCGTTGACCAATATTGGCGCTGAAGTGCAATTTTGTATGGTAAGGTGATGATAAGTTGTACGGCGAATGCCTGTAATGGCAGCTCCGTTGAAGATCATCGTGTTTGGATTCGCGGAGCAATCCAGTGTGCCGGTTCCCGTAAAGTTTGCAGAGACCTGCAGGGTGCTTCCGGCAGCATTGATCCAGGTGCCGCTGGCAGTATTATAAGAGATTCCACCGCCGGTTAAACGGACCAGTCCCTGGTTAGTCACAATGGTACCTGAGTAAAGGTTAAAGGTGCCACTCTTCTGAATAACTGTGGAAGGATCAATGGTGATATCTGAATTGGCAGGAAAATACCAGTTGCCACCTGAGGTAAAAAGGCCTGTAATTGTTCCAGGGCTGGCATAAAAATGAAAAGCTGCGCTGCCCAAAATGGTACCACCGGTTCGGGTGAGATCTCCATAAATGCGTAGCACCCGGTTGTTCAGGTTGAACGTCCCGCTGCTTATTGTAAGATCACGGCAAAAATTACTCGCCAGGTTCAGCGTAACGGTAACGCCTGAGATGGTGACATCATCATCCGCGTCAGGGATGCCATCTGAATCCAGGCCCACGACCGTCCATGTAGCCGGATTATTCCAGTTGCCTGTTGTTGTAGAGGTAAAGCTGGCAGCAAAAGAAGTAAGGCTGAACAAACTTGCCAGCGCTAAAAAGTATAGATTTCGCACCATATCAATTGCTTTTACAGATGAAGGACAAATATAATGATATAATACGCAAATGAACCGCCAAATGATTCATTCAGGGTCATTTATTGGCACCCATTTCCCTTCGTCCGCCTTCACCTTTTCCAGGTGTGGTTTGTCCACCTCATCCTATGGAAAAAATGTCACTTAGGCGGATTTAGTATCTTAGGCGGAATTTTATGGTTAACGACAACCAGCTTATTAACCCGAAGGATATCCAGCGCGGGTTATCAATTGTCAGAAAAAATTGGTGGATCGTAGTGCTGCTGACGCTGATCGGGGCGTTCATCGGCTACATCTATGGCTATAAACAACCGGATCTGTATGCTACACGCTGCCAGATCCTCCTTAAATCCAACGACCAGTTCAACCAGGGAAGCATCATTTCAGACGTAGGCAGCTATTACGGCAACAGCTATCGGACTTATATTGATAATTCCAATGAAAAAAGGGTCATTACCTCGTACGATCTCATCAAGCAGGTCATAGAGCGCCTCGACTTCAGGGTATCTTATTTCGTTGTCGGCCGCTTGAAAACGGAAGAAATCTTTAATGGTGTTCCTTTTGATGTGGAAGTTGACGCTTTAAACAATGAGCTCTATGAAAAAATGCTCAAGTTCAGCGTAACAGGTCCAACACATTATGAAATTGTTTATTACCGCGATGACCGGGAAAAGCGTGTGATCGGAATTTTCGGAAAGCGACTGGTGAATGAGGACATGGATATTCTCGTTAGCCCGACACCCGCCTTCAAGCTGACAGGCCTGCAGAAGTTAAAGGAAGCGCAATACCTGATGCAGGTTCACAAGTTACAGGCATTGGTTCAGCTTTACCAGGGGTCACTGAAAGTTGAAAATCCGGAATTCACCAATATTCTCGAGCTTAGTGTTAGGGATGAAATCCCTGCGCGGGGTATGATGTTCCTCGACACACTGGCACAGGTTTATATTGAAAACTCGCTGATGTCGCGGGTGGAGATCAACAAAAACACGATCTATTTCATCGACCGCCAGCTCAACGAAGTGACGGATATCCTGAATCACATCGAGGATACGATGCTGGAATATAAAAAGGATCAGCATATTCTTGACCTGAACCGTGAGGGAGGTGAATATTTTTCGCAATACCTGAGCCTCGATAACCAAAAGCGGGTGCTCGAATTGCAATCAGAGGCGATTGATGATCTTCGAAACTACATTATTGAAGATAAGGATCCGCAGTTTCTGCCCCCCTCCCTGTATTTGATTTCAAATGATCCTTTTCTCAATAGAAGCGTTGAAAGTCTTTACACCATGCAGCTTACGCTGAATGAAGCGCGGCAGACGGGTACCGCTAAGAACCCGGTGATCAAGATGGAAATCTCAAAAATTGATTCGCTTAAAAGAGATATGCTGGTTTATATCACGAATAGCAAGACGGCTATAAGTGAAAGGATAAAAAGCATTAATAACCAGATAGAATCTTCGATAAAGACGATCCAGGAAATTCCTGAAAAGCAACGGGGACTGACCAACATCGACCGCAAGCTGAAAGTGAATGAAGGCATGTATCTTTTTCTTCTGCAGCGGAAAGCGAATACGGTCATCGCCCGCGCAGGGATCGTTCCGGATACGAAGGTCATTGAAAAAGCGCGCCAGCTTGGCAAAAAGGTCAGTCCGAACATGTCGAAGATCCTTTACATATCCGGTGGGATCGGGCTTGCGCTGGCCCTGCTGATTGTGTTTGTACGACTCATTTTCTACGACCGGATTGAAACGTATGAAGAGATGAAATCATTCACCACGCTGCCGATCGTAGGTGAAATTATTCAGACAAAAATTACAGAAGAGCTGAAAATAGCGGTTGAGCATGACCCGAAATCGCCGATCGCTGAAGCGTTCCGGACAGTGCGGACTAATCTGCAATACCTCGCAGGAGAAGCCACGCCCGGACAGGGGAAAATGATCGTGATCACCTCCTATAACCCGGGTGAAGGAAAAACATATTGTTCGATCAACCTGGCGGCGATCCTTGCAAAAACGGGAAAGCGCGTGTTGCTGCTTGAGTTGGATCTCCACAAGCCAAGGGTTCAGAAAGGTTTGGGAATTGAAACGGATAAAGGCTTCAGCACCTATGTGATTGGCAAGCATGCGATTGAGGAAATTGTAATAAATACGCAGGTTGAAAATCTGGATGTGATCTTTGCCGGAGCTTTGCCGCCCAATCCGTCAGAATTGGTCATGTCAGCCAAAATCCAGGAGATATTCGAATGGGGCCGCCGGAATTACGAATATGTGATCGTTGACACCCCTCCGGTTGGTTTATTATCCGACGCGCTTGTCCTGATGAAGCTGAGCGATGTCAATCTTTTTGTTGTCAATGTTAAATTTGCATACCGCAATGTGTTGCGACAGGTTCATGAGATCGTGGAGTTTCATAACCTGCAGCATTTTGGGTTCTTGCTCAATGGCGTGAAGAAGAAAAAGTCACGTTATTATTACAATCGTTATGGTTATGGATATGGTTATGGTGGATATGGAAAGTATTCCGGCGGGTATGGCGGGTATGGAAGCTATGGGAGTTACGGAAGCAGTAGCGAAACCAATAAATAGTCTTTTCATTCATGGACAGCAAGCAGATCAGTGAGGGAGAAAATTGGGATATCGTCATACGCGCGGAAAAATCTCCTTTTGCATTGCGCCTCCAGGAAATCTGGCGTTACAGGGACCTGTTGACTCTATTTGTCAAACGCGATTTTGTCGCAACCTATAAACAAACCGTGCTTGGTCCGCTCTGGTTTTTTCTCCAGCCAGTCTTAACCGCCATCGTTTATTCGGTTGTCTTCGGCTTTATTGCGCGGTTGTCCACTTCCGGGTATCCAAGAATCCTGTTTTACCTTTCAGGAATAATCGGTTGGAGTTATTTTGCTGATTGCCTGACGAAAACATCTGCAACTTTCCTGACTAACCAGAATCTTTTCGGCAAAGTATATTTTCCACGCATTATTCTGCCGCTTTCGGTTGTTACCACGAACATGATCCGCTTTGTGATACAGCTTACGGTGCTGGCAATTTTTATCGTGTACTATAATATCACCGGACTAAAAATAATACCCAATGAATATGCGCTTTTGTTGCCTTTTTTACTGGTTCTAATGGCCTGCATGGGACTTGGATTCGGCACGTTGATTTCATCCGTCACCACAAAATACCGCGACTTCCAGTTTTTAGTTGCATTCGGAGTAACGTTATTAATGTATTTTTCACCGGTATTATTTCCGCTCGATTCTCCACAGGTTCAGAACAATGAAACTTTCCGGACAATTTTATTGCTCAACCCCATGAGCGCAATAATTGAAACAATGCGTTTTGGGCTATTGGGAAAAGAGGGCAATTTTGAACTTTGGGGTCTTCTTGGTTATTCAATCGCTTTTACAATTGTTCTGCTGATCATCGGTCTTTATATGTTTAATCGCGTGCAACGCACGTTTACTGATACCGTATAGTTATGAGTAAGACGGTGATCCAGGTGAGCAACGTATCCAAACAGTACCGGCTTGGCAAGATAGGTTCGGGTTCATTTAACGACGACCTGACACGCTGGTGGGCAAAACTCCGCGGCAAAGAAGATCCCTTTCTTAAAATCGGAGAAGTGAATGAGCGCGATAAAAAAGGGCAAAGTGATTATATATGGGCGCTCCGGGATGTGAGTTTTGAAGTTGTGGAAGGTGAAGTGCTCGGCATTATTGGTAAAAATGGTTCCGGGAAATCAACTTTACTTAAAATCCTTTCGCAAGTTACCCTGCCTACGCTTGGAGAGGTAAAAATAAAAGGGCGTGTTGCCAGCCTGTTAGAGGTTGGAACGGGATTTCATCCGGATCTTTCCGGACGCGAAAATGTTTTTCTGAATGGCGCGATACTCGGCATGTCAAAAAAGGAGATCCGTTCGAAATTTGATGAAATTGTGGATTTTTCCGGGGTGGAACGTTACATCGATACGCCTGTGAAGAGGTATTCTTCCGGAATGAAAGTGCGGCTTGGGTTTGCCGTAGCGGCGCATCTCGACCCTGAAATTCTCATCGTGGATGAAGTGCTTGCTGTCGGCGACGCTGAATTCCAGTCGAAATGCCTGGGTAAAATGAAAAACGTTGCCGGTTCAGGGCGGACCGTACTTTTTGTAAGTCATAATATTTATGCGATCCGGACGCTCTGCACAAGGGCCATCCTCCTGGAGAATGGATCCATAAAAATGAGCGGTGATACGGATGAAGTAGCCAATGCCTACGTTTTTTCCAATCGCAACCTGAACGAAGATAAACTCGTACACGCATGGAAAGAGGGACACGGTCGTTTTGAAGGAGGAGAATTGCTTGAAGCGAAGCTTGAAAGTCCAGATCCTGTACTGTCAAAAAAAACAGCGCTAAATTGTTCAGTTACATTAATAATTGAAAATGACCCGGAGATGGTTGGATTAACAATGCATCTTTTAAATGAAGATGACCTGGTGGTTTTTGCATCTACTTCGCTGGAGGATTTGGGAATCAGACTCGCACAGGGAAGAAGCAGGCTGGAAGTTATCATACCGTCAGATTTGCTTAACACGGGTACATACCGGATCCGACTGATGATGGTTCGCAAAAACAGGGCAATCCTTCGCGCTGATGATGTGCTTATTTTCACGATCAATGAAATTGCTGAAAAAGATGAGCGTTTATTTCAGAAGAAAAAGGGAATTGTACGGCCGGCCTTAAAGTGGAGTCTGACTTCTGCGGAATGATTTTTTCAGTAATGCGCCGCCGGCAATAAAATAGGATAGCCAGTCACTGGATATGATTAATGTTACAAAATCTTTTTTGCCTTCGATCAGCGCTTACCATGATATGGTCAGTCGGATCTTTGATTCCGGTACGCTTACCAATAATGGGCCGCTTGTACAGCAGCTACATAAGGAGTTGACCGATTATCTCGGTATTTCTCATTTGAGCATTTTATCCAATGGAACACTTGCCATTCAGCTTCCACTGCGTTTGCTGGATGAAGGAGAAGTGATAACCACGCCGTTTTCATACGTTGCCACAACGAATGCAATTCTCTGGGAAAATTTTACCCCGGTTTTTGCGGATATTGATCCTCAAACCTGTTGTATTAACCCGGCTGAGATAGAAAAGAAAATTACATCCAAAACAAAAGCAATTCTTGCAACACATGTTTATGGTATTCCCTGTGACGTGGAAAAAATAAAACGGATAGCGGATAAATATCAAGTGCCTGTCATTTATGACGCAGCGCATGCGTTTGGGGTAATGTATCAGGGAAGAAGCATCCTTGAATGGGGAACATTCAGTACCCTGAGTTTCCATGCCACCAAACTTTTTCATACAATAGAAGGCGGTGCGGTTGTTTGCAATACAGGCGCCCAGTTAAATCAGCTCAACCTGCTGCGTTCGTTCGGTCACATCCGCGATGAATATTTTAGCATTGGCATCAACGCCAAAATGTCTGAAATGCATGCAGCTATGGGACTTTGTGTTTTGCCGAATGTAAATGAACTGATCGCAGCGCGCAAGCTCAGAACGGAACAATATGACGCGCAACTTTACGGAATTGATGTGCTGCTGCCAAAACCTGATGCAAGTACGGCATATAATTATTCTTATTACCCTGTAATTTTTCCTTCACCGGAAATGAGAGAACGGGTTCAGAATGAATTGTTCCGGAATGAAATAACTCCCCGCC
>DATDOQ010000224.1:0-4788 GCA_035293205.1 Bacteroidia bacterium | reverse complement strand
AAGCGGTCGTATTTCTCATCTTCTTTCATGTACCCGATGGAGTAAACATGAATAAGGAATCCGACGCCGGTGATGATGAGCAGGAATAAAACAGAAAGCGGATCAATCAGGAAGGAGAAATCGACTTTTAAATCACCCGCCGCGAACCATTGAAAAACACGAACTGTTTGTTTGCCGCCATCGAGTGTGATCAAAATTCCAAGCGAAAGCGCGAATGCGAGCAGCACGCTTCCGCAGCCAATCAAACTGACAAACCCTTTCGAAAGTTTCTTCCCGCCGAATCCGATGATCGCAAAACCGATCAGGGGAAGAAGGGGAATTAACCAGGCGAATTGAATCATAAAGACAAGTTTCGTTGGGCTAAGGGCAGAAACGTGCGCCTGTTACCACTTGAGTTTATTTAAAAAATTGATATCGGTTGTGCGGCTGTTACGGTAGATCATAATAAGTATGGCCAGTCCCACCGCAACTTCAGCTGCTGCAACGGCCATAATGAAAAACACAAACACCTGCGCGTTCGGATCATTATGATGCACCGAAAAAGCAACCAGCAACAGGTTAACCGCATTCAGCATCAACTCGACGCACATGAGAATAATGATCGCGTTGCGCCGGTATAAAACGCCGAGCACGCCAAGGCCAAAGAGAACAGCGCTTAAAGTAATGTACCAGTTCAGCGGCACACGAAGTGCAGATCCGGCTGACTGGAGCAATATCGTTTCGCTCATTTGACGGTCTTTTTGCCGAGCAATACCGCACCGACCATAGCGGCGAGGAACAGCACGGATGAAAGTTCAAAAGGAATCAGGAAATCATTGAAGAGAACGATGCCAAGTTTTTTTACACCTCCGACCGGCTCAGTGGTCAATGCGGCGGGAATCGCCTCCGCGCCTTTCAACGCGCCGATCAGCGTCACCATCATGATGCCCCCGGCCAAAACAGCAACGCTTTTCATCCACGCGGATTTATGCGGTTCGGTTTCTTTGTTCAGGTTGAGCATCATGATGACGAACAGGAATAAAACCATAATGGCTCCCGCGTAAACGATGATGTGAACGATCGCGATGAACTGCGCGTTCAGGAGAATGTAATGTCCGGCAATGGCGAAAAAAGCGATGATCAGGTAAAGCACACTATATACAGGACTCCTGGAAAAGATCATCAGGATGCCGCTGAAGATGGCAATGAGAGACAGGACGCCGAAAAGAATTTCCGTTATGCTCGGATTCATAAATGCCCGATGGCGTTTAGTGCGCGTTTTTTGGTTTGAGGGATTTGTTCGGGTCCCAAAGCTTATTGTGTTCGAGTGCAGGATTCTGTTTGAAATCCAACACTTCCTGCGTCTGGCGTTTTGTTACATCAATGCGTTTCGTTGGATCAAGCGGCTCTAACAGAATATCTTTTCCGTACATGAAATCGCCGCGCTCAAAATCCGTTGGCACTAGTTTGTCGGTGAGGAAAACTGCTTCTTTCGGGCATGCCTCTTCGCACAATCCGCAGAAAATGCAGCGCAGCATATTGATCTCATATACCGCAGCATATTTTTCTTCGCGGTATAAATGCTCTTCGCCTTTTTTACGTTCAGCGGCAACCATGGTGATCGCCTCGGCGGGGCAGGCAACTGCGCACAAGCCGCAAGCGGTGCAGCGTTCAGCGCCCGCTTCATCGCGCTTCAGCACTTGCTGACCGCGGTACACCGGAGCGATCGGCCGTTTTTTCTCCGGATAATTGAAGGTGGCTTTTTTCTTAAACAGGTGGGAAATGGTAATGCGCATACCGCTTAAAATTGCCGGCAAATACAGCCTCTCCACGAAGGACATTTCCTTCTTCGACACCACTTTTGATCTGTTTGTCAGCGACTGCATGAGGTCACCTTTCTTTTTTTTTCTGGTTTATACTTCTTCGCTCATGGCTTAGGCGCCATGATTTTCATTTATGTTGCCGAGTATTTCGCTTTTCAAATGTTGCATGAGCTACGAAGTACACAGTAAAATTGCCGGAATCAGAGTCTGCCCGTGCCCCATAAAAGAAGGCCTGTGCCAACCAGGTTTGCGATGGACAAAGGTATCAAGATTTTCCAGCCGAGGGTCATTAACTGATCGTAACGGAACCGTGGAATGGTCCAGCGGATCCACATAAAAACAAAGATGAAAAAAAGCGTTTTGGCGAACATGACACATGTACCGATGAGCGCAACCATGTTCGGATTTTCCAGCTGGTCCATGCCCGGAAAATTATATCCGCCGAAAAAGAACAGCGACATCACCGCAGATGAAATAAACATGTTGATGTATTCGGCGAAAAGATAAAAGCCCAGCTTCATGGAGCTGTATTCCGTGTGGTAGCCGCCGACAAGTTCTGTTTCGCATTCGGGCAGATCGAAGGGTGTACGGTTCGTTTCAGCAAGCGCGCAAATGAAGAATATTAAAAATGTAAGAGGATTTTTAAAAAAGTTCCACGAGAACCAACCTCCTTCTTCATTCCAGAATCCATGTTGCTGCTCGGCGATCTGCGAAGTGCTCAGCGATCCGGTGATCATGATAAGCGTTACCACCGAAATTCCCATTGCAATTTCGTAGCTGATCATTTGTGAAGAAGCGCGCAAGGCGCCCAGCAGCGCATACTTGTTGTTCGATGCCCAGCCGCCGATCATAATTCCATAAACGCCGATGGAAACCACGCCAAGCAAATACAAAACCCCGATTCCAACATCAGCGACCTGCAAGGCATAGGAGGTTCCGTTAACAATTACATTCGGTCCCCATGGAATAACAGCGCCTGTTAATAAGGCCGTCATCATGCCCAGCGAAGGACCGAGAATAAAAAGGAATTTATTTGAAACATTCGGAATAATCTCCTCTTTCATGAACATCTTCACGCCATCAGCGAGCGGCTGAAGAATTCCAAACGGGCCCGCGCGGTTTGGTCCGACACGATCCTGGAGAAACGCGGCGATCTTTCGTTCCGCGTACGTCGAGTACATCGCGATGAGAAGCGAAATGCCAAACACGGCCACAACGATGATCAGCTTGTAAATAATAAATTCGGTCATAATGATCGGCTGCGGCTTTATTTTTTAGATTTCTCTTTTTTGTTTTCTTTCTTTTCGCCTTTCCCCGATTGAAGCTCCTTCAGCATTTTGCCGGTATCAAGTTTCAATTTCGTAAGCTCATAATGATTCGCGGAGATGACAGAGCCACGATCGATCGGGCTTGGGCCTTCCATGTTCCAGTCGGAAACTTTTTTATGCTTAAAGCGGCACTCGTTGCAGATGAATTCTTCCGCTTCGCCCCATTGGTCTTTTCGCGCTGTTACACGAAGTACGTCCGCGCCTTTGAACCAGAGACGTACTTTCCCGGAACATTTCGGGCACTTGCGGTTTGCATCCACCGGATTGGTGAACCATACGCGGCTTTTGAATCGGAATGTCTGATCTGTTAATGCGCCGACCGGGCAAACATCGATTACGTTGCCGGAGAATTCGTTATCAATGGAATTTTTAATGTAAGTTGAAATTTCGGAAACATCGCCGCGGTACAAAACACCATGGCGGCGTTCATCCGTGAGCTGTTCCGCCACTTTCACACAACGGTAACAAAGAATGCAACGGTTCATGTGCAGCTTCACATATGGTCCAATATCTTCCACCTCAAATTTGCGGCGTTCGAAATCATAACGCGTTTGCGCGGCGCCATCTTCATAACCAAGATTTTGAAGGTCGCATTCGCCGGCCTGGTCGCAAATAGGGCAATCGAGCGGGTGATTGATCAGCAGCATTTCCACAACCCCTTTACGCGCCTCCAATACTTCGGGTGAAGTGAAATTCGCCACTTCCATGCCATCCATTACTTCGGTGCGGCAGGAAGCAACCGGTTTTGGAATAGGATTCGGATTCTGCGCAGAACCTTTTGTGACCTTTACAATGCAGGTACGACAATAACCGCCGCTGGTTTTCAGCTTCGTGTAATAGCACATCGCCGGTGGCGCCACCTCTTTACCGATCAAACGCGCAGCCTGCAGAATAGTGGTTCCTTTTGGAACTTCAATTTCGTGACCGTCAATTGTTACTTTAGGCATATTGAGTAATGTTAACCACAGAGGCACAGAGAAATTGTCGCCGGGGTTGTTATTTTATACAATCGTGGCATCCAGATTCCGCACTGTGTAATAATGTTTGATGTCTTTTATGTTCTGTGGATTCTTAATGTAATCTTCAAACTCGGCGCGGAAATGACGGATCGCGCTTGCCACCGGCCAGGCAGCAGCATCGCCAAGGGGACAAATCGTTTTTCCATCGATCTTCGACTGGATATCAAAAAGCAGATCCACATCTCCTGGTTTGCCATGTCCGTCCAGCATGCGGTGCAGAATTTTTTCCATCCACCCAGTTCCTTCGCGGCAGGGACTGCATTGTCCGCATGATTCATGATGATAAAAGCGCGTAAAATTCCAGAGATTTTTCACCACGCTGGCTGTTTCATCCATGACGATAAATCCGCCTGAACCAAGCATGGTGCCGGATTGAAATCCGCCTTCGGCAAGCGACTCATACGACATCAGCCGGGGTTCGCCTTTCGCGGTTTTCAGAAAAAGTTCAGCCGGAAGAACAGGTACCGAAGAGCCACCGGCAACAACTGCTTTCAATTTTTTTCCATTGGGAATTCCGCCGCAGTACTGCTCGGAATACAAAAATTCTTCACAGGGAAGTCCCAGCTCAATTTCATAAACGCCGGGTTTGTTGATGTGTCCGCAGGCGGAAATCAATTTAGTTCCGGTGGATTTTCCAAT
>DATDOQ010000223.1:0-10655 GCA_035293205.1 Bacteroidia bacterium | reverse complement strand
CATCAATTTCTTTTTCAGCTCGGAAGGACATAATTCCATGGGTGGTTACGATTTATTTTATTCGACCCTGAAAGCGGGGACATGGAAAGGCGCGGTGAACCTGGGATTTCCTGTAAACACGCCATCGAACGAAAGGTATTATGTTTTAACCGCTGATGGTGGAACCGCCTATTATTCTTCAGACATGAAAGGTGGTCATGGCCAGCAGGATATTTATACAATCTCGCCGGGGTTCCTGGGGGAGCCGCCCGTCATCGCGCTTGTTGTGGGATTCGTTACGAAAAATGGAAATCCGGTTGACGCGAAAATTAACGTGACCGATTCTGCGAATGGCAATAGTTATGGCAATTATCAATCAAATGCTTCTACCGGCAAATACCTGATTGCGCTCCGGCCGGGAAACACTTACAAGGTCGCGATTGAGGTTGAAGGCGCGGAGAATTATTTCGAATATGTAAATGTGAAAAGTCTTGATACCTATGTGGAAGTTAATAAAGATTACAATTTTGTGATTCCCCAGGGTGGAGATACAGCCGCGTATGCGATTCCGGTGATGACTGATTCAAGCGATGTCCTGCAGCAGAAGATCGACGCGCAACTCCGCCTGATCCGTGAAGAACAAAACGTCCAGGTATATGAACAGCGGATTTACCGGCAGGTGCTTAAAAAACATGGCGAAGATTACGATTCAACCATTCATTTTGCCGTCGATCTTGGTACCTATCAGAATCCCGCCGATTTTGACAGCACAAAACTGGTTGGCCTGGGCATCATCAAACGGGAGATAACACCACAGGGCTATTACAGGTATTCGGTCGGTCCATTCAAGACCATGTTGGACGCCGATCTTTACCGGTCACGCATTGCCGCGCGCGATTCCACCATTGGAAGCAATTCCGAAGTGGTGGTTTATAAGAACGGGGAACGGCAAACAATCCCATCTTTTTACAGGGCCGAATACCGCCGCAAGAATTATGTTCCGCGCGAGGAAACACGCGTGGTCATGAGTAAAAAAGGCACGCTCGCCACCGCAGAAGGAACGGATATCAGCTATGACAACGTCATCGAGGACAAAGGAACGTTCCAGGCGCAGGGACTGGAATACAAACTTGAAATTGCATCCGTGACCGACACGAATGATTTTCGTCTGTCCTATTTATCGAAATATGGCAAGATTGAAAAGAAAACATATCCGGATGGCGTTACACGTTATTATTTCGGACCGTGGAAAACACTCAAGGAAGCGGATGATTTCCGGAAGGACCTTTTGGCGAAAGATTCTGTCGCAGCGCAGTCGCTGATAATGGTCTTCTACTTCGGCCAGCGAAAACCAGTGCAGGAATTCTTTGCCGCTTCACCATGCAATCATAATCCGGTTGACCTGGCATTCTTCAAAAATAAAACGCTGAACAATCCGGCAGTGTATAAAAAATTTCTTTCACTGACAGGAAATTATTGTGCAAGCGGTCTTATTTATAGAGTTCAAATTGGCGCTTACCGGCACCCGGAAAATTTCAAATACCCTCAACTGGCTGAATTCGGCGCCGCTGATATTAAAATGTATGCCGACAGCATCACACTATTCACGCTGAAAGAGTTTACAACCGTGCGTGAGGCTGAAGCGTTCCGCCAGGAATGTATCAAACGCGGCATTAAAGACGCCTGGATCACGGCTCTTTATAAAGGAGAAAGAAAAACGCTGGAGCAGCTGATCCTGGAAGATTTTTACGGCAAATTAATCCAGTAAAAAATCAGCGGATCTTTCTTTTGGAGATCAGCACAAAACTCATTTCCTGCTTAACCCGGTCAATTTTCACAATGCAGCGAAGCCCGGATGAATGCGCATCCATCACACAAGGGCCGGAATTATTTTTACAGCGGAGCTTTTTAAATTTTGTCTGCAGGGCGGCAACGGCTTTGTCCATCTCGGCGTTTCCTTTTACATGAATGAAAACATAACTCAGCACGCTGTCGCAAAATTCATATTCAATGCGTGAAGCTTTGAACGCCGCAAGCTGCAAATCCTGGTTTTTAAGAAAAAAAATGTGACAGCGTGACCGCCTGATATGCGATAGCGTGTCTTTATAGGTGGAAGTGGTGTCGAGAATAATGGTTCTTCCGGTCAGATCTTCCGTTCTCATTCCAAAGAAAATTCCCTTGAGCCCGATGAATTCAAGCGACTGGCTATAGCCTGATGTGACACCGAAAAAAAGAATGAAGATTGCTGCACCCAGGAGCCTGATGGACATTTGCTAAAGGTACAAACTACTACTGGTTCAGCCCGATCTGCCGCAGGAACGCAAGGTTGTTTGGTTCACGCCCGAGAAAATCGGTCACAAGCTGAATGGCATCATCGCTGCCGCCACGCGCCAGGACTTTTTCACGGTAACGCGCACCCAACTCCGGCGAAAGAATTCCCTGCGTTTCAAATTCGGAAAACATATCAGCCGCATAGACCAACGACCAGAGATAGCCGTAATATTTCGATCCATAACCGGTCAGGTGACCGAAGGATGAAGCGAAATGAGTGCCTTCCACATACGGAAACAAAGTAAGCTGGTTCTGAAGGGTGGCCACAATTCCGGCAAGCTCATCTGCTGATCCCGGCGGGCGCCTGTCATTCAGGGTAAAGTCAAGCGTTCCGTAATAAACCTGCTGCAGGGTATTTAAGCCTGAATTGAAATTTTTTGCGGCAATCATACGCGCCACCAGGGAATCAGGAATTATTTCACCGCTTTTGTAATGCTTTGCAAACATGGATAGCACTTCCGGTGACCAGGCCCAGTTTTCCATGATCTGTGACGGCGCTTCAACAAAATCGATTGCGACATTTGTTCCCGCGTGGGCAGCTAATTCCGTGTTGCTGAGAATTACATGCATGAGGTGTCCAAACTCATGGAAAAATGTTACAACCTGGCTATGGGGAAGAAGTGATGGTTTGTCTGCGGTTAAGGGCGGAAAATTGCAAACGAGTGCTGCGCTGCGAAGCTGCTTTTCGCCATGCGCGTATTTTTTTGAACCCGTCAGTGGAAAGCAGCCGAAATGCCTGTATTTGTTTTCGCGCGGAAAAAGATCAAGGTAGAAATATCCGATTCTTTCATTGGTGGCTTTGTCATAAACGGAATATGCCGATACATCCTTGAACCAGGTCGAAGGTGTTTCATCGCGGATGAAATTTAAATTGTAAAGTTTTTGGTAAACAGCAAAAATGCCGCTTATCACATTATTAATTTCGAAATATTCCTTCACTTTTTCCTGGTCCACATTGTAGCTTTCTTTCAGCACCAGGTTCGAATAGTAGGGCGCATCATAAGGATAAAATTGCCGTTCATCCTCCTGCTGTGCATCGTTGGAGGACTTTCGCGCCGCAAGCGGTACAAGATCCTTTTGCGCTTTTTCGCGCAAATCCTTTGCAAGCGATTTTTCAAATTGCCAGACATTTTCAGTGTTTTTTGCCATGATATCAGCTGTCGCGTATTCAGCATACGTGCGGAACCCGAGGAGCTGTGCTTTTTTTGTCCGGAGTTGAAGAATTTGCACAAGCAGCTCTTCATTCTGACGGCCGCCGAGATTCATTTTGGCGAGGTACATTTTTTTACGTGAAGCGCCGTTTGAGCAATTCATCATAAATGCCGAATAAGTCGGCGTTGAAAGATCGAAGATGTAAGTCCCGGGCGCTTCTTTGCTTTCGTAATTCTTCAGGAATTCAGGTGTTAAACCGCCAACTGTAGCGGTTGGAAGCTTCACCGTTGTCTGATCAGCAGCAATGTTTTTATTGAATGTGACGCTTAATTCATTGATACGGCTGTTCAGGATTTTTAGGGAATCTCTTTTGGCTGCGGGAAGCGTCATGCCATTCAGATTAAATTCCATTAGCAGGTGCTTCATGAAATAAGCTCGTTCCCCTGCCAGTTTTTTACCTTCTTCTGTTTCGGAATAATCCTTCACAGCATAATAAAGTGATTCATCCTGCGCCAGCTCATCCGTTTTGGTTGTAAACTTTTTTTGCATTTCCCCGGAGATGTCACGTATGATTTTATCGGTGTGCGTGCTCCCCAGCAATTCAAAAACAGAAATGGCTTTCAGAAGCGTGTTATAAACTTCATCCACCTGCTCCATTGTATTCACGAATGTTCTTTTTGATTTATCCACACCCGCAACCGATGCCAGCAGCATTTTCACTTTGTTTTCCATAAACACTGCACCGGAATGAATGGCTTCCGGATTCACTTTCTCAAAATCGTGTACCTGGCCGGGTTCCGGCATCAACGGGTTATTCGTTGAAACAGGAGGATGTATGTCTTTTTTTAGCTGGAATCCTGCAGAAACAGTCAGTGAAGCAAAAAGTACAAGGGCAGGAAAAACAAAGGGACGAATGCGTGGGCTCATGGGAAGCATTTTAAAGGCAATTTACAAATTGGCGGAAGAAATTTTCCATATCTACTCCGCCGGAAGATTATCGACAAGCGCCAAATGACAACCATCCGGGCTGAGCGCCAGTCGTGTGATCTTATGCAGACTTTCGCTGAAGTCCGCGACTTCGGTCCAGGTAGTTGACGTGCCTATGCTCCATTTAAAAAGTTTGGTCTCTTTTGCCATCAGAATATTACCGGAACGGTCGATCACAAAATCCTGGCTGTCTTCGATTACAGGAATGCTGAAATTACTGACCAAATTTCCATCGATATTTCTAGCAACTATAAACCGGCCGGATGCAGTCATTTTTGTGTACAAAAGCATCTGTTCATCATCGGAAAGCTGAATAACCTGCATGCATCGACCGATGTTGGTGTCGCACAGAATAGCGCCGCAGCTTTTAATATCCACGCGATGCAGGGAGGACGGCTCGGTGATCTTGAAAAAATAAACGATCTGCGGATTGAACCAGCAATGATAGCCAACTCCTGTAAATGCGGGAACGAGAGCTTTGCCAACCCCCGTTTTTTTATTGTACCTGTAAAGCCGTTGCGTTGAATCCTCCTCAACGACGACGCAGGAAATAAAATTATCTCCCGGCGCATAAACGGGCGAATATTCGCTGACGGCTGTTTGTGTAAAGCGGGTTGTTGTATTGTTTTTTAAATGGAAGAGAAATATATCCGTACCCATGCTGTCGCGCTGGGATGACCATAATAAATAATTACCATCGGATGAAAACGAAGGCTGATTATCATACCCGGGATGATTCGAAATGTTCCGGCCTTTTTTATCAAAGACATAATTGCCATTTGAAAAATCATACCGGAAAAGCCATATCTCTGTGGAAGGAAGCTGTGCGATCAGCAATTGCGATAACACAACAAAAACAGAAAGTAAAAAAATGCGCATTATTTGCTGCGTTTAAAATTCATCCATTCCGCCAGCTCTGATCCCGAAAATTCATGGGCGATCCTTTCCTGTTCCGTCCTGGTCTTGTTCTGACTGAGCTTGAATTTGCCCTCTAATTTACTCACAGCGATCCGGAAAGCATAGATGCCATTCATCATCGCGGCAACATATTGCGGATCAAGTGAATCCCACTGGGAACGGTACGCCGGATCAAAAGTATCAACCATTTGCATCAGGACAGCTGATTTTTTTTCATTTGATTCCAGGGGATGAATCATGCCGGTTGCATGCACCGCGATATAATTCCATGTCGGAACATTTTCGCGTTTTTCATATAATGCAGGTGAAACGTAACCATGCGGACCGCTGAAAATTACCAGCGCTTCATTGCCTTCCTTAAGCAGGGTTGCATGCGGATTGCCGGCTGCAAGATGCGTGGTCAGCCAGATTTGATTCCTCTCTTCGCTGATCACAAACGGCAAATGCGTTATAACCGGCGAATTTTTTCCATTGGAAGCTATAATTCCAAAAGGATGCGATTTCATGAAAGCCAGCAGCTCGCTGATATTCTCGTTCCTGAAATGCGGTGGAATGTACATCAGGCCGAAGATAGATAAAGAGGCAGTACGGCGGGTGCGGACTATTCGTATTTTTAGATGATGCCAAAATGGTTGATATTGACCGGCGCCGTTGTCATACTAATGGCATCGTGCAGGAAGGAAACGGAAAATAAATTTCCTGAAGTTTTTATTGATTCGCCTTATGAGAATCAGCAGTTCAATGTGTTTGACACAATCCACGTGCATGTCCGTATGACGGATGATGTTGGTCTCACGACATTAAAAGTCCAGCTGCTCGATCTGAATATGATACCGGTTTTGCCGCAATTCATGCAAAGTCTTTCCGGCGTTTCGCAGGATATTTCGTTCGATTATGTAATCAATAACATACGAATTACTTCCGGAAATTATGTGCTCAGCGTGGAAGCCCACGACGCGTCGGATTACAGGCGTATTTACAAAACTGTTTATGTGACCGAAGCGCCACTGGAGCTGCAAGGCTTTTTTGTGGTTACGAATACAACGCCAAATGTGCGCATTTACAAATGTGATTCTAGTTTTAATCCGGCGATATGGGATCAGAGTGTGACAGATTTTACGGACATGGCATTGAGCAGTTACTGGCAGCAGGTTTATATAAATGGTCAGCTGACCGGATCCCTTCGCGCGTTAAGCATTGACGGTTCGCTGCCAAACTGGTCATTGCCGGCATTTCCATCAACAATGCCCTATTGGGGTCCGCTTTCTACGAATGGCTTGCGATTGCTTATTAGCTGTCCCGGTCCAGGGCAGATCAGGCAGCTTGATGAGTCCGGCAACCAGGAATTTTTTGCTAATACCACCAATGGATTTTACCCCGATCATCATTTGCAGGTGGACAACCGGATTTATGTGGAACAAAAAGAAATTTCATCGGCTGCAAAAAAAATTGTGGTTTATAATGTTGCCGGGGCCGCCATGCAGGAAACAAATCTCACATTGGATGCGCTCGCCATGTTTCAAAAAGACAACGACCAGATCTATGTCATTGGCAATGAAGCCGGGCAGGGCAGCCTATTGATTTACGATTTTATAATGAATGGTTTCTGGGAACCAATTACGCTTCCAGCCGGATCTGTTCTTTCAGCGGCACAAATTTCCGGCGAAATATTATTAATCGCGATGAGCAACGGAAACGTTTACAAATTCAATTATAACCCCATCAGTCTGATGATATGGGGAACCGGAATAAACCCTGCACAGCTGCGTTATGATGCCACATCCGGCAGCGTGATTTCCGCCGAAGGCTCCAACGTGAGGATCTATAATTTCAATCCATTTATGCTGGAGCAAACCATTCCATTCCCCGATCCGGTGGCTGATCTCGAATTATGGTACAATCGCTGAAAGAACAAAGCTATCTCACCACTCAGTTCTTCAGCTCTCACAACTCAGTTCTCAGCTCTCACAACTCAGTTCTCAGTTCTCAACTCTCAACAACTACTCCCATCTTACAGAATTTATCAATGCGTTTAGAAATCAGCTCATCCGGAGATAAAACCATCAGCTCCTTTAGCCTTGAGAGGATTTCAGACTTCACGGTTACAAAAATTTCATCCCAGTTAACATGGGCGCCGCCTATAGGTTCTTTAATGATGCCGTCAACAAGTCCCTGGCCAAGCATGTCAGTCGCTGTCAGCTTCAGCGCTTCTGCCGCGCGCTCTTTATGGTCCCAGCTGCGCCAGAGAATGGACGAGCAGGATTCGGGAGAAATAACAGAATACCAGGTATTCTCCAGCATCAGCACACGGTCGCCAATGCCGATGCCCAGCGCGCCGCCCGATGCGCCTTCACCGATGATGATGCAGATCACAGGGACGCGGAGCCGCGCCATTTCAAGTAAATTCCGCGCGATCGCTTCTCCCTGTCCGCGCTCTTCGGCTTCCAGTCCGGGGAAAGCGCCCGGAGTATCGATCAGTGTCACTACCGGCTTGCCGAATTTCTCCGCGAGCTTCATCAAACGCAGAGCTTTCCGGTAACCTTCCGGATTCGGCATTCCGAAATTATGATGCTGCCGGAGCTTGGTGTTCCGCCCCTTCTGTTGTCCGACAAACATGACCGTTTGCCCATCCACAATTCCAAACCCGCCCACCATCGCTTTATCATCTTTCACCGTTCGGTCACCATGCAGCTCAATAAATGTATCGCCGCAGATCGACTTAATATAATCGAGCGTATATGGCCTCTCAGGATGCCTTGAAACCTGGACGCGTTGCCATGGAGTCAGCGAGCTGAATATTTCCTTGCGTTTTTCTATGATTTTCTCTTCAATCTCCTGTAAAGACCTATTGACACCAACGCCGCTTTTATCTGCCGTCTGCAACATTTTATCGCGAAGCTCAATTAATTCTGCAATGGGTTTCTCGAAATCGAGATAATTCATCCGGGCGAACTTTGGTTGGACGACAAAAATACCAAAAAGAATTGCGGGGATGGATAAATTTCACCTACCGCTGAATCCCAAAGGTTTAAGTAAGATCAGGAAGAAAAAAAAACAGATTCAGGTAAAATAAATTTACCAGTGGAAAAACAGTTCTTTGCGGGTTTCATAAAAATAATTCAGGTTCAGCAACCGTTCACATTCCGGCGCCGAACCTGAAAATATTTTATAAAAAAACTACCGGATTGCAATCTTCCGGACCATAACGGCATCTCCTGCCACCAGGCGCAACGTGTAGATGCCCGGCGCGAGTGATGAAATGTCGAGCTGTTTACTGAAAGATCCTGCCGGCTGATCTCCGGCATTTGAAACAAACGCAACACGTCCGCATCCATCCATGATTTCCAGATAGACTATTCCTGCATGTGGCATTTCTGCTGAAATGTTTATTTCATTGTCAGCTGGATTCGGAAAAACATTTGCGAATATTTCCGGCGCCTCATCATTGATGCCAACCACGTTTGAATTCACAAATACAGCCTTCATGTTGTTTGTTCCTGAACCGCTTACCTGACTTGTCATCTGGATCTGCAACAATGGAAATTTTTGATTGGCCGAATACCAGGCATACACTGTCGTATATGTGTTAACGCCCGAAGTCAGGAGGCTGTCGCGGGTTTCAAGCGTAGTCTTTAACCTTAGAACCGGGTAGCTGCCGGAAGCAAGAATGAGCGTACCTGAACCATCCGCATTCAGATCTGTGGATCCACCTCGCGTTCCGGTGACTGTGGATATTGTGTAGGAAGCTGCATGCGTATCGTAATTCGTATTTCCATATGAAAAAGGAAATATAAAATATTCATCCGGATCGGAGTAGGTCATGATATAGCCGGGTGTTCCAAGGCCGACAATATTTATCCCGGTTGAACTTGCCTGAAAATAATAATAACCGCTCGCTGTACTTCCGAGGGCGACTGTGGAAGTGGGGAAATTACTGCCATAGGTGGTTGATCCCGGTGAAACATACGTGCTGGTGGCAGGAGTTCCATTAATATTTAGTCCGCTGAAATTCCATGTCTGTCCGGTACCTGAAGGTCCGGGATTCACGCCGACGGAATCACATGGCGTATAATTAAATACATCGCCCGGGACCCAGCCATGCTGTGCGGATGTGAGCGTTACCTGTGCCGAAGAAGCTAAAACAAGTAATGAAAATGGTAATAGTAAAAGTGATTTCATAGTGCAGGGTGGTTTTAGTTTATTCAAATTTACACTTTATAAAATGGAATACGCATAACTTTTTTCGCGTACATTGTAAATCATGTAATAAATGAAATTCCCAAAAAAACTCACAAATCCCATCCGCCATTGGCGAACCAAACAGGAAATCGTAAATTTCGCTTCGTAATTCGCGATTCATCTTTCGCACTCCACTTTCGCACTTCATATGTCATACTTCATATTTCGCAATATTTCGTAATTCGTACTTTTTCTTAATTCATATTTCGCAATATTTCGTATTTCGTACTTTTTCTTAATTCATATTTCGCAATATTTCGTATTTCGTACTTTTAAAAATTGTAAACCCTGCCATGTTGTTATTCCCGAACGCCAAGATCAACCTCGGACTCCATGTCATCGAAAAACGCCGGGATAATTTTCACAATATTGAAACTGTTTTTTATCCCGTGCCATGGAAGGACCTATTGGAAGTTTTGCAGGATGATACGCAACCTTCCGGTGTTACGCTGAATAACACAGGCCTGAAAATTCCCGGAAGCTTAAATGAAAATCTTTGCGTAAAAGCTTATGAACTCATTTCACGCGATTATCCCATGCCCGCGGTGAAGACGCATTTGCATAAGCAGATACCAACCGGCGCAGGATTGGGGGGAGGCTCTTCGGACGCTGCTTTTTTTATCCGCGCATTGAGTCAGCTGTTTGAATTAAACCTGTCTTGGGGAGAACTTCATCATTACGCAAAACAAATCGGATCTGACTGTTCTTTTTTTATTACCAATATGCCGGTGATGGCGGAAGGAAAAGGGGATGAGTTGGAGCCGGTCAAATTGTCCCTGAAAGATTATCACATCCTGATCGTGCACCCCGGCATTCATATCAGCACGCCTGAAGCATATAAGATGGTAAAGGTTTCAAAACCGCATTTGTCATTGGAAAAAATAATCCAGGAATCGCCGGTGGAAGATTGGAAGCAGCTGCTGAAAAATGATTTTGAAGAACCTGTTTTTTCAAACTATCCACGGATCGCAGCGCTGAAAGAAAAAATGTACGCGGATGGTGCAGTTTATGCGGCTATGAGCGGGAGCGGCTCAGCCGTCTTCGGAATT
>DATDOQ010000222.1:0-2261 GCA_035293205.1 Bacteroidia bacterium | reverse complement strand
TGCCAGCGCTGGTGGAACAGGCAAAGGAAAAGCTTGCGGCTATAGACGCGGTGAGAAACGCTGCGCCCGCGCGCGTGCCGGAAGAATTGATTATTCCGCAGGCGCCGCCGCCCGGCCAGACGCCGCCGCCCAATGAAACAGAAGGAGGTGGAAAATGAAAAACACGCTCGTTTTCATGCTCGTTTTATTCCCGCTGTTCGTTTCAGCACAGCAGTATTCAATTGACGCGCCCGGCCAGGTTTCACCGTTGACGAAAGAGGATGTGAACCTGCGAGGTGAAGAAGCGGTAACGAAAGACACGGTTCTGCCACCGCCAAAATTCACTTATACGCTGCAAACCAAAAGATACGCAACCACAATTGTAATCGACACGATCCGTCCGGCAAAGCTCGGCAGCGAACCGGTTCAGAAATTGTATCGCACCTATGCCCGCGCGGGAGTGGGAAATTATTCCACCATTTATGGTGAATTTTCAGCTGTGTCATTACGTTCCAAATCTTCCGCCTGGGGCATTCACTTTCGCCATTTATCAGCTGGAAAGGGTCCTTCTTCCGTTCCAGGCGAATTTGCAGGATACAATCAGCAGGATGTAAATCTTTTTGGAAAAAAATTCCTGAAGAAACATACGTTATATGGCGCGCTCAATTACGACCGTGATGCAGTTTATAATTATGGAGGGTTAGCCGAAACTGCTTTGTATGAGAAAGGCGCCATCCGTCAGCATTTTAATTATTTTGATGGCGGCGCGAGGTTGAAAAGCCATTTTACAGATTCAACCGCGATCAATCACGAGATCGGCCTGCGATTTTACAGGCTTGCTGACCGGTATGATGCGCGCGAGAATAATTTACTCGTGGAAATCAATGGCAGCCGTTATATCCGGACGGAAAAGCTGGATGTAGGCTTCGGGGTTGATTATAATCACAATGCCGGCGCAACAGATACAGTTACGAATACGATCATCCGTTTGCAGCCGGTGTTTTCCGCACAGGCTAAAAAGTTTGCGGCATCCATCGGGATAGGTTTTTATCTCGAGGAAGGAAAAAATTCGCTTGTGCATTTCTACCCGCAGGCAAGCTTGAGTTTCAACGTAGCCGATCACATGCTGGTGCCGTATATAACAATGGGAGGTTTCCTCGGGCGAAACAGCTACCGTTCGCTGACCCAGCAAAATCCTTTTCTCGCGTCATCAGAAAATCTTTTATTGCGCAACACTTCCCATCAGTATATTTTGAGCGCGGGATTGCGCGGCAGCCTGACGAATGAGATCGCCTACGATGTACGTATTTCACATTACAATTTGCTGGATGCTCACTTCTTTGTGAATACAACATCCGCGCAAGACATTTTCCAGAATAAATTTGCCATCGTTTACGATAAGGCGCAGGTAACCACGCTGCATGGACAAGTGGGCTGGCAGCATTTTGAAAAGATGCGCGTATTTGCAACACTCGACTGGTACAAATACCAGATGGAAAAAGAAGCGCATCCCTGGCACACGCCGACTCTTCGCATGGCCTTGACGGGTGAATATAATCTGCAGGATAAAATTCTCGCGCGTGCGCAGATCTATTACCTGAACGGCCAGTATGCAAAAGTATTGGAGGGAAGCAATCTTGTCGCCACAACTTTAAAGGGAGTTGTTGATCTTAATCTTGGACTTGAATACCGTTATACAAAGTTCCTCTCTGCCTTTCTGAACCTGAATAATGTTGCCGCTCAACGTTACCAGCGCTGGTATGGTTATCCTACGCAGCGATTCAATCTGCTCGCCGGGCTCACGTATACATTTTGATTTTTAATTTTTTTCGATGGCGCCGGGACCAGAATTTTTGGTCCTGTTGAATGCGTAAGAATTTAAGGCGCTGTAAAAATGCCTTCCGGAATCCAAAATTCCCCTATAAATTTTTTAACATTATTGTGGATAAAATGAATGGTTTTAGAGCCCTTTGGACGCGGCCAAAACAGTGATTTTTTGTATCTTTGAAAATAACCTGAAAACCAAAATATTCCCACTTGATTTATGGATGAAATTGTGAAAGATAAAACTGTTTCCGACTACTCTGCCGACAGCATCCAGGTGCTGGAAGGTCTGGAAGCGGTTCGTAAGCGTCCGGCCATGTACATTGGCGATATCGGCGTAAGAGGTCTCCACCACCTTGTTTATGAAGTTGTAGATAACTCGATCGATGAAGCGCTTGCAGGTCATTGCAAGAACATCAAAGTGACCATTCACACGAATAATGCAATTTCCGTTGATG
>DATDOQ010000221.1:0-12093 GCA_035293205.1 Bacteroidia bacterium | reverse complement strand
AATCTGGTTAAAATGCAGAATGGATGCTATAAGTGGTCAATTTTTACCTTTAACTGGCTGGGGCATAGGAAATAGTCATTAGTCAGTTGTCATTAGGGGGTTAATTTACAGCGTACCACTCACCCCCAATGACTAATGACTATTTCCTAATGACTAATGACTAATGCCTATCTTTGCGCTCCTTAAAATGGGATCCGAAATAACATGAATATTACGCAAGAGAAAATTGATGACCTGAATGCTGTGGTGAAGGTGAAAGTGGAGCCGGCTGATTACACGGAGAAGGTGGAAAAAGCGCTGAAAACTTACCAGAAACGCGCGGAGATGCCCGGGTTCCGCCAGGGAAAAGTTCCTGCATCGCTCGTCCGGAAAATGTACGGGAAAGCGGTGCTTGCCGAGGAGCTGAACCGCATTTTATCCGATTCGCTTTACCAGTATATCCAGGAAAATAAGATCGAAGTGCTGGGAAATCCGCTGCCAAAAGAGGAAAACAATAAAGTTGATTTTGATACGCAATCGGAATTCGAGTTCCAGTTCGATATGGCCCTTGCGCCGCAGTTTCAGCTTGAGCTCAGTCCGGATATGGAATTCACGGAATTTGTCATTGGCATTGATGAAAAGCTGGTTGATAATTATGTAAATGATCTTACACGGCGTTACGGCAGGATCGAACCTGCGGATTCCACCGTCGAAGGGGACCTTATTTATGGTGATTTTGTGCAGCTGGATTCAAACGGAGAAATTCTTCCCGGTGGCATTTTCAAATCGTCTACGCTTTTTCTTGACAAGCCGGTTAAAGAAGCACATAAGGCGATGATTGGCGCCAAATCGGATGATAAGTTCGTGCTGTCTGCAAAAGATATTTCCGAAGATCCAAAAGATCTGGCCACCAAGCTTGGGATTTCCACTGAGGAAGCAGAAAATATTGACAGCAGCTTTCAAATTACTTTGAAAAGCATCAGCCGCCTAATACCAGCCGAACTGAACCAGGAATTATTTGACAAAGTTTATGGCCCGGGAGCCGTTACTTCCACCGAACAGCTGCGTGAAAAAATTGCCAATGAAATGCGCCACATGTTTGCCCGGGAAACCGGCGAACGCTTACGCACCGACATTACAAACCGGTTGCTGGCGATCACCAACCTCAGCCTCCCGGATGAATTTTTGAAACGCTGGCTGCTTGCCGCCAACGAAAAGCCGCTGACGCGCGACCAGGTGGAATCGGAGTATCCTATTTATGCCCGCCAGCTTCGTTGGCAGCTGATCGAAAACAAACTGATCCGTGATAATAATCTTTCGGTTTCTCAGGAAGAAGCGCAGCAACATGTGAAGAGCATGCTGCGCGCGAATTTTGCCAAATATGGCAGAAATCCGGATGAAGTGACGGATGATGAATTGACAAATACGGCGAAGAGCATTCTAAGTAAAGAAAATGAAGGCAAACGCATTTACGAAGAGATCTTCGGGCAAAAGCTGATGACGCTTTACCGAAGTGAATGCACGATCCGCCAAAAAGAAGTTTCTTACGACGAATTTTTAGCATCCTGATTAAGCCAGTCTGACAGGAAAAACCGGCTGGCAGGAATATTGAACAGACTAAAATAATTTCAACCTTAACCACGACTTCTCATAAAACAACCCGTTTATGCCAGATCACAATGAATTCCGGAAATATGCTGTGAAGCACATGGGCATCAGCAGCCTCACGCTTGACAGATACGAATCAATAGCAGGACCGCGTAGCTCCATGACGCCTTACATCATCGAGGAACGTCAGCTGAATGTCGCGCAGATGGACGTGTTTTCGCGGTTGATGATGGATCGCATTATATTCCTTGGAACCGCGATCAACGACCAGGTGGCGAATATTATCCAGGCCCAGCTACTTTTCCTTGAATCGGCGGACGCCAAAAAGGATATTCAGATCTATATCAATTCACCCGGCGGATCCGTTTACGCCGGACTTGGCATTTATGACACCATGCAGATTGTTCAGCCGGATGTGGCAACCATTTGCACCGGTATGGCCGCATCGATGGGCGCGGTTCTCATGTGCTCCGGCGAAAAAGGAAAACGCACTGCGCTCACGCATGCGCGTGTCATGATTCACCAGCCGCTCGGTGGCGCTGAAGGACAGGCGTCTGATATCGAGATCACCGCGCGTGAAATTGTGAAGCTGAAAAAAGAGCTGTACGAGATCATTGCCAAGCACAGCGCACAGACTTACGACAAGGTTTGGGCCGACAGTGACCGTGACTACTGGATGACCGCGCAGGAAGCGAAAGAATACGGCATGATCGACGAGATTCTTGAACGCCGTCATAAATAAACGCTCAACTTTTCGGAGCTGATTGAAGAGGCGAATCTTCAGATGCGTGAGAGAATGTGTGCCGGTTTTTGTAACTTTACAGATTAATCCGCTGTTCAACAAACAGCACTGAAGGGGACCCCATGGCTAACAAAGAAAATCATATCCATTGTTCATTCTGCGGCCGCGACAAGCAGGATACGCTCGTGCTTATTGCGGGGATACAGGGTCATATCTGCGATCAGTGCATCCAGCAGGCTTACCGCATTGTAAAAGAAGAACAGGATGCGCGCAAAAACCAGGCGATCAGCTCCGCGCTTACTTTACTAAAGCCGATTGAGATCAAAAGACATCTTGATGAATATGTGATCGGCCAGGAGCACGCGAAAAAAGTTCTCTCCGTTGCCGTTTACAATCATTACAAACGCATCGCGCAGAAACCCGCCAAGAAAAACGTGGAAGAAATTGATATCGAAAAATCAAATATCATCCTCGTCGGCGAAACAGGAACAGGAAAAACCCTTCTTGCCCGCACGATCGCGAAGCTGCTGAACGTTCCTTTTTGCATAGCGGACGCGACAGTTCTGACCGAAGCCGGTTATGTGGGCGAAGATGTTGAAAGCATATTGGTGCGATTGCTGCAGTCTGCCGATTATGATGTGGCATCTGCGGAACGCGGGATCGTTTTCATCGACGAGATCGACAAGATCGCGCGCAAAAGCGATAATCCTTCCATCACGCGGGATGTTTCCGGCGAAGGTGTGCAGCAGGCGCTTTTGAAAATGCTCGAAGGCAGCGTGGTCAATGTTCCACCGCAGGGAGGGCGCAAGCATCCTGAACAGAAAATGATCCAGGTGAATACGCGGAACATTCTTTTCATCTGCGGAGGCGCGTTTGACGGCATTGATAAAAAGATCGCGCGCAGGATCAATACGCAGACCATCGGTTATACAGCGGGACAAGAAGATTCAAGCGTGGATGCAGGAAACATGCTCCAGTATATCGTTCCGCAGGATCTGAAAACATACGGACTTATTCCTGAATTAATCGGTCGTTTGCCGGTGCTCGCGCATCTGGACCCATTGGATGAAGCAACCTTACGGCTCATTCTCACCGAACCGAAAAATTCGCTCATCAAACAATACACGCGCCTCTTCGAACTCGATAACGTCAAGATTTCATTCGATGATGATGTGTTCGATCACATTGTTGGAAAAGCCATGGAATACAAGCTCGGTGCACGCGGACTCCGTTCCATTTGCGAAGCTGTTATGATCGACGCAATGTTTGATATTCCGTCAGATCCCACCACTCGCCGCTTGCATATTTCGCTCGATTACGCGAAGCAAAAGCTGGAAAAAGCGCGGATCGGTAAGCTGAAAGCAGCGTAGAAGAAAATTTCTGAAAATAATATATCCCGGTCAAATCCGGGATTTTTTTGTGATTAATGTTTCCTGCAGCAACCCATGCTGTCCCGTTTTTTTAAAGCAACGCTGTCCTTCATGCCCATCATCATCCCACCGCAACAACAGCAGCAACCGCTATTATTCATTTCCATACAACAACCTTTCATCATGCCATGACACAAATTTTTTCCACAGCCGTGCATTTTAGGGTGTTCAAAAACCTCTCCGTCACGTTCAATCATGATCTTTTCTTTTATCACTTTTTTATCATGACCTTCTATATGCCTACTACCGTGGTGGTCGCCTTCCATCATTTCACAGCGATACTTTTCACCGTGTTCTGCATATTCTTCACCTTCTTCTGTTGGGAGAAAATAAAGAATAGCGATAAATCCCACCATAGCAACGAATACGCCGAGGGAAAGAAGCATTAGTTTTTTCATGCTGAAGTTATTTCTCCGAAAGTTAAAAAAGAAAATCCTTCGTGAAACCTTTGTGACTTCATGTCTTAGTGGCTGTGAATTCCTTAAAGAGCACAAAGAAAGTAGCCACGAAGACTCAAAAAAAAGCACGAAGTGAAGACACAAAGTTGCCGGACAAGAAAAAATCTGACGGGCTCAACTTCGTGAAACCTTTGTGACTTCGTGTCTTAGTGGCTATGAATTCCTTAAAGAGCACAAAGAAAGCAGCCACGAAGACTCAAAAAAAAACACGAAGTAAAGACACAAAGTTGCAGGACAAGAAAAAGTCTGACGGGCTCAACTTCGTGAAACCTTTGTGACTTCGTGTCTTAGTGGCTGTGAATTCCTTAAAGAGCACAAAGAAAGTAGCCACGAAGACTCAAAAAAAAGCACGAAGTGAAGACACAAAGTTGTCGGACAAGAAAAAATCTGACGGACTCAACTTCGTGAAACCTTTGTGACTTCGTGTCTTAGTGGCTATGAATTCCAGAAAGAGCACAAAGAATGTGGCCACAGATATAAAATTCCCCTATTTCCGTTCGTATTTTAAAAACGTAAACCCATACGCATGCTTCTCATCCGCTACGTGTTCTTCCCGCCAGGTTTCTTTCCATTCGGAAGGATCCAGTTCCGGAAAATAAACATCCGCATCGAATTGCGCATGCACCCGCGTGTACCAGATCACATCGGTTTGTGGAAATACTTCGCTGAATATTTCCCCGCCGCCGATCACAAAAAGTTCTGTTTCTCCTGACTGTTTCGCTTTTCCGATTGCTTCCTGCAGGGAGTGAACGATTGCAGCCCCGGGCGCTTCATATTGCCGGTTACGCGTGATAATGATATTGGTCCTTCCGGGCAGCGGGCGGAATCTTGCCGGAATGGATTCGTAATTTTTCCGGCCGGTGACAATACAATGCCCCATGGTTTTTTCCTTGAAAAACTTCACATCTTTCGGCAGCCGCCACAACAAATCATTGTTTTTGCCGATGGCATTGTTTTCAGATGCTGCGACGATGATGGAAATTTTCATACGGCAACGGCGGCCTTGATGTGCGGATGCGGATCGTATCCTTCCAAAGTAAAATCTTCGTACTTAAACGCGAAAATGTCTTTTACCCCCGGGTTGATCTTCATTTGCGGAAGCGGACGAAGATCGCGGCTGAGCTGCAATTTCGTCTGTTCAAGATGATTCGAATACAGATGCGCGTCGCCTAACGTATGCACAAAATCGCCCGGCTGCAGATCACATACCTGCGCGACCATCATGGTGAGCAGCGCGTAGGATGCAATATTGAAAGGCACGCCAAGGAAAATATCCGCGCTGCGCTGATAAAGCTGGCAGCTTAATTTTCCGTTCGCCACATAAAACTGAAAAAACGCATGGCAAGGCGGTAATTTCATTTTATCAATCTCGCCCACATTCCACGCGCTGACGATCAGCCTGCGGGAATCCGGGTTCTTTTTTATTTGTGAAATAACATTGGTGATCTGGTCGATATGACGGCCATCCGCGGTTGGCCAGGAGCGCCATTGTGAACCATAAACCGGACCCAGATTGCCATTTTCATCAGCCCATTCATCCCAGATCGTAACGCCATGCTCTGTGAGAAAATGGATATTTGTTTCGCCGCGCAGGAACCAGAGCAATTCGTAAATGATGGAGCGCAGATGGATCTTCTTGGTAGTTAACGCGGGAAATCCATCCTGCAAATTAAAGCGCATCTGGTAACCAAACACGCTGAGGGTGCCTGTTCCGGTGCGATCGGTTTTTGTCGTGCCGTGGTCGAGCACATGGCGCATGAGGTCGTGGTACTGTTTCATTGGGAAATTCCCGGTAAAATTACGGAAATCACCGGCTGTAGATCACCGGCTGATAACGTGTTATTGTGGAATTATTAACCAGCCCGATTTAACCTGCGTGATTCTTAGCGGCGTCCTGTTTTCATTTCAATCTCCTGCCTGGCGGACTTTACGATTTCCATTTGCCAGCTGGTAAGCTTGATCAGCGCATCGATGAGCGGAAGATGATAAAATTCGTGTGCCTCCCAGCTCTCGCCATCCGGCTGATCCACGGGTTGAATTGAAAAAGTTGTAGCGGGGGAAAGCGAACTTTGAAAAGACCCGATCATTTGGCGCAATTCTTTCGCTTTACCTGTAACAACTTCTTTTTGCACACCAACCATGAAAACTGTAACATGGTCATAATCCAAAGGGTGCAGGATCGATGTTGTTGCATCGACCGATTCCGGCATTTGGTTATTTGAAAACGCTACCAATTCATTCTTCAGCTGATTAATATAGAGTAAAAGCGTGTTTACCTGGTCATTATTTTCCTGGATTAATTCAATATGCGTGGGGTCACTCAACTGAAGAACCAGATCGCTGCAGGACTGCACTTCTCTACGCGCTGTTTCCATTATTGCCTGATATTCCGCAAATTTCTGTTCAACCACAGCCTTTTGATCATGTCCGCTTTTCCAGCCCAGTGCCATGAGCAGGTAAAACAGAACCGGCAGGATTGAAAAAACGCCGTTAAGCTTGACCGGACTTCCTTTCCTTGCAGAAATAAATAATAAAACGCCGAATAAAACTAGCATTGCCGCTCCTGAAACAAGCAGGAAGAATGATCCGGGCCAGCCCATTGCCCCAAAAAGCAAACCGAAGCCCAATTGGAATGCTACAAGAAGTCCCGCAACTGCCACGAGCTTGTTCATGGTCGTTGCAGCTTTCCGCAGCAGGTAAATCATCAGCAGCGGGCTAAAAATAAAAATAAAGACTGCTGCACCCACAAGGATTAAGAAGCTGCCGCCGGGCATTGAAATCGCTTTCAGTAATAAACTAAAAGCCACGAATGCGATGGCCAACGAGCCGGAAATGATTGTTGCTATTTTCATGTTTCAGATAAATTTAACTGTAAATAATCGGGTTATTTAATTTTAACCATAAAAACCGGTGTGCGGTAAACAATCAAAGGGCTCGAGCTGAAATCATCATCCGGCTGCCGCTTCGAAAAAGTAATTGAATTGACCTTTTTATAAAACTGCCCTGTTCCGGGATTGAAATACCAGTCCTCATCGAAAATAATTTCATTGAGCAGCGTATAATCGCCTGAAATTTCGCCGGTAACATACGTGCTGTCTTTCAGCAAATCCATCCGTTTCCGCAGTTCATCCGGCCGGAGAACCTGAGAATTCTCCAGTGTATCATAAACGACCTGCTTTCCCGATAAGGCGAGCGAAAGCAGAGGAGCAATTAGCGCGTAACGTTTCGATGGGGCAATGTTACGGTAGGTGGTGCCGGTATAGTCAATGTACGGAATCCCCTTTTCTGTCAACAAAGTTTCTTCCCCGGCATCCAGAACTACGGAATAGCGGATCCCCGAGCGTATCAAAAACGCTGGCTTCTGAATTTCCGCTTTGTTTGTCAGAGGGAAAACATGAGCATTGATCAATAAAATTGAGTGAGCAAGACGGCGCATTTCTTCATTATAACAAAGCAATCCGATGGCGCGCACATTTTTTTCAAACTCAGCTTTCTGCGGATTGAACGACCAGGTTTCGTTAAATCTAAACCCATCCAGATGCCTGGCAGGAATACCAATTGGTGTAAGCACATTTTCGAAATTCCCTGTTTCCGGATTTTCGATCATCGCGGTGTCATAAAGATTATAAAGCTGGTCTACTTCCGCGTTCGACATCGGCAAATGAATTTTTGGATCAAACGGATCGTCTTCACGCATTGTGCCCGATCGCGGAAAAGCCGGCAGCCGGTAGGTACGGATCAGCTCTGAAAACGCATGCGCGAATGAATCAACCGGGTTCACATTTCCATTGATTACATCAGCATTTGTACCATCTCCAATGTAGTTCTTATAATAAACCCCGTAAGAAATTGCAGGAATAAATACGTCCCGGGCCGGGGCAGCAGGCTGGTAATTATTGAGCGGCAGAAATAGAATTTTATTAGCTGAAATAAATTGATCCGAAAGGATAACACCTTTAACTGATTTACTGAAAGTCATTTTTCCGGCATCAAGATGCCATTCTTCGTAAAACTGCATTTCATTACTAAATCCGGTTCTATTCTGCCGGAGCGATTCTTTCTGTTTTTTATTGAGCACAACATTGAACGGATATTCGGGAACATATAATGTAGTTTCCTTTTTCAACGTCGAACGTTTGAAGGCCGCGAGCAATGTGTCGGTTTTGCCATTTCCCTTCTGCTGATGAAAAGCGTAGGTAATCGAAACGGGTTGCGTTTGGGTAACCTGCCCGCCATCATTAAAAGGTATGTAAATGACAGGTTTTACTTTTGCAGTATAGTTTTCGTCATAGTGAATTTCATTAAGCACAATTCCCTTCACTTTTTTCTCCAGCGATTGCTTTTGCTCATCGTACATCCATTCTTCGTGGAAGGTGATGGATACGAATCCGTACGGAATTAAGGCATGGGTGATGACCACTGAAAAATAGTTGCCTGGATTATTCGGATCTTCCGTCCACACTGAATCACGCGGATGAAGCAGGAGTTCCGTTTCAGCTTTTGTTAGCTTTTTCGTGAAGGGATAAACCGGTTCATACACATCCACATTCCCGGAATCGATTTTTGCCAACAGCGGTGCGAGGAAAGCTTCATTCACATCGTATTCAAGATATTCGTGCCACCATTTTGTCAGCGCTTTTTCAGGTGAAGGTTCCTTGTCGAGCGGAACGGTATAAACAAACACGCCAAGATTTATTGGAGTGGAAACGGGAGTTTTTTTTGCCGGGTAAAAAGAAAATGCAAGCAGACAGATGGATGCTGATAAAAGAAGGGGTTGCATTTTCATTTTATCTTCTTCGCTTTTTCGTTTCGGCGGGGCGGTTAACCTTAATGGTAAGAATGCTGGTGGATACGATGCTTTTCATTTCATTCTCATCGAATACTACCTTTTCATTCACGAATGTAATTGTATTCACTTTTTTGTAAAACTGCAGGTTCACCGGATCGAAATACCAGTCTTCGTCAAAAATGAGGTGATCAACGACAGCGTAATCCGTGGCAATATCCCCCACTGGAAAATCGGTCCACTTCAGCGAATTGATTTTGGATCGGACTTCGGGAGGCGAAATAATTCTTGTGGTATCGTAAGGATCATATGCGGCAAGCTTACCGTCATAAATAAGCTCCAGGAACGGATTGATCAACTGGTAATGCTGAGAAGCATCTAATTTGCGCGTTTCCCTTAAGAGAACTGCATAACTGATCCAAGAATTGACGCTGTTGTAACCCCAGCTTGCGCTTTGAAGCGGCTGAACCGAATGAATGTGACGCGCAATGAGAAATCCGGGTTTTTCAATCAAGGTAGGATCAGCAGTCCGGGTTTCGATATTAAATAGTACGCCCGCATTTACGTAAGGGTCCCAGTCAATCGGCCTGACAAATGAAGGTGCGACAGCCACAACCGATTTTTGAAAAACCGCCTTTGCCGGATCCACATTCCATGATTCGAAAAAATCAAACCCGCAAAGTGTTTTGTAATCAAAAACAAAAGTGTCCAGCTGTGCATCAAATATTTCCTGCAAGAACCGTCTTTGTTGCAGCTCATAATCCAAATGACTGAACTGGTAGTCCAGCGAATCTTTTGCCATCAGGATGTGCTTACCTGTCCACGGATCATATTCCCTGCTGTCGGAATATACGCTCGTTTTATAGTTTTTCCCGAGATCGGTCAGCGTTGCCGCAATTGTTGCCAGCCGGCTTGTGTCGCCTTCCAGTTTACCTTGTGGAGCTGCAGATTCTGACCGCCATGAAAGAAGGGTTGACACTTTCTCTATTTTGTAAGGGCCTGAGGGGTAAGGTGAAGCGGGAACGAAATTATTCAGTGGAAGGAAAGCAATCCGCTTCGGATATTGGCCCCAGTAATCTGCCGGATCAATGGTGTTGAACAAAATCCCTTTTAATTCTTTTTTAAAAGTTTTATTGCTGAGATCCAGCGTCCATGATTCCCAGTGCCTCGCATTGTATGCTTCTGCAAACATCGGTTTTCGCTTTTGCAATTCGGCCGGATCAATTGGTTTCGAATGTGGAAAAACAGAGTCGTAAAGCTGATGTTTTCCGTTTGCAGCGGTTTCCGTTTGACGCTTAAATAAGGCTTCGTAATTCGCGTGCATCTTTTCGCCCCAGGCACTGTCAAAGTAAGGCTCCATTGCATAAGTACGAACATCGTAAGTGATGTTCCGGACCTGGAAAAGGCGTGAACTGGCTGAAACTTCCGGTGAAAGCGTCGAAAATTTCACATAAATCTGTGCGTCCTCCGACCAATAATGACGACTTCGAATTCTTATGATGATTCCCCGAACCATTTTTTGAAGAACCAATGATTCTGAATCATAAAACCACTCTTCATGAAAAACGACGCCGTCCAGATCATCAGGTCCGACATCATGCTTATCGATTCTCCTTTGATCCGGCGCATCCCGGTCGTAAAAGCTGTCAACCGGATTGAGGATATACTTTATTTCTTTCTCAGGCAATAGTTCATTAAAAGGACGCATGGCCTTGTAAACCGGAAGCTCTCCGGATCGGATCGCATCAAGTAATGCATTCAGAAATGCATCTTTCTCGTGCGCTTCAATATTTTCATGCCACCAATCCGCATAACGCTCATAACCCCGATCACCGAAAGAAACATGATAAAAGAATTCCCCAACGGCAACAGATGGAATAGAAACTGCATTCTTACGGAAGGATGAAACGGAAACCGCTATAACTACAGATGAAATTGCCAAAAGGGAAATCCGGACAAAGCGCATAACCAAATATAGAGAAAGCGCGGAATTTGCAAAATTATGTGGCTAAAGCCATTTTATTTAATTCATTAATTTGCAGTTTGCTTCAGCAAACTGAAATGGATGAAGCTGCAAATCCATTTCAGTCAGATTTATCTGATTGATAAAATAAATGAAATGCTAAGAAGATTTCTTTCTTTTTTTCAGCTCATCCCGGATGCGGGAAGCTTTTTCGTAATCCTCCCCTTCCAACGCCTTGCGCAGCAATTCTTCCAGGTCCTTCACGGATTTTTTGGTATAATCTGTCCCCGTGCCGGTGGCTTCCGCGAGCATTTCCTCTTCTTCTTCTTTAGTATGCTCCTCTTCCTCCTCAGCGCCTTTTTCAGTCGGCTCGTCTTCGAGCACAATGCCCGCCTGGGAAAGAATGAATTCGTAGGTGTAGATAGGGCAATTGAAACGAACCGCTAACGCGATAGCATCGGAAGTGCGCGCGTCGATCTCCGTTTCATCCGCCCCGTTCGAACAGAGCAGCTTGGCAAAGAAAATTCCTTCGACCAGGTTATAAATAAGGACTTCGCGCAAGTGGATATGGAAGGATTCGGCGAAACTTTTGAAAAGATCGTGTGTAAGCGGACGGCTGGGCGTCATTTTTTCCAGCTCGATGGCTATAGCCTGCGCTTCAAATCCGCCAATGATGATCGGCAGGCGGCGCTGTCCTTTTGATTCACCCAGCACCAGCGCGTATGCGCCTGACTGCGTCTGGCTATAGGACAGACCAACAATTTCGAGCTTTGTTTTCTTCATTCCGCTGCTCACGCCCGGGGAGATTTCAATTTTAAAGATAACTATTTTTGTGCCGTTATCAGCCTTCTCAATGTTGGGCTGCCCTGAACTTTTTTATCGCTTCTGTGAGACGGGGAACAATTTCAAACGCGTCACCCACCACACCGTAATCCGCTGCTTTGAAAAATGGAGCTTCCTTATCGGAATTGATCACCACAATGGTTTTGCTTCCACTTACGCCTGCAAGATGCTGGATCGCCCCGGATATTCCGATCGCAATGTATAAATTGGGACGGATCGTGATGCCGGTCTGACCCACATGCTCGTGGTGCGGTCGCCAATGCATATCCGCAATAGGACGCGAG
>DATDOQ010000220.1:0-12531 GCA_035293205.1 Bacteroidia bacterium | reverse complement strand
ATCCGTAAGCTGCGTGAAAAAATCGGGGAGGGACTGATCAGAACCATTCGCGGCGTCGGTTATTTCTTTGAAACAAAACAGCAGGATTTTAACTGATTTAACAGGGGTAAATAAAAAAAAGCCGCTCCATTCCGGAACGGCCTTTCCCAATGATTAATTGATTTTTGACGGGAGATCACCATTCTTGTCGTGTATCCCGAATCTCCTGAGGAGATCCTTACGAAGTAAATACCGGCTGACCAGCCTGACAGATCGTATGCAAGCGTGTTTATTCCTGCGGTCATCGTGCGCTTTTCCTGCAGCAATACCTGGCCGGCAAGATCGAATATCATCACCGACCCGGATACTGTTTCATTCATGCTTATTTCAATATTCACAAATTCATTGGATGGATTCGGATACAACGTGATGCCATTCATCAATGCCTTTTGCTCATCAACACCAACGCCAACACTCAGTACAAGCGTTGCGGTGTCCGTGCAACCGTTTGCATCTGTCACTACAAGCACCACTGAATAAGTGCCGCTGCCGGTATAAACATGCGTAGGATTTGAAGCGGTTGAGGAGCTCAGGTCGCCAAAATCCCAACTGTAAACAGTTCCTCCGCCGGAAGTATTCGTGAACTGGTATTGATTCACAACGGGTACGCTGGTTGTGAAACCTGCGGTTGGTCCTGTCAGCACATTTATCGTGACGGATGAAGATGGTCCGGTGCCGTCACATGCATCAGAATTGGTTGCAGTGACAAAATAAGTTCCCGCTGCGCTCACAAGGATGCTTTGCGTGGTTTGTCCGCCCGGCGACCATAAATAAGTGTCAGCAATTGAGGAAGTCAGCGTAACCGTTTCTCCCGGGCAAAGTGAAGTTGATCCCGCAATGGAAACCGTTGGTGCGGGTGCGGCGCTTTCACTTACTGTTACCGGCGTAGAACTTGCGTCGCAACCATTTGCATCGGTGTAAGTCACAACAAATGTTCCTGAATTGTAAACGGTAATGTTCTGTGAAGTTTCATTTCCGGGCGTCCATGTATTTCCTGTTGTTTCGCTGGAAGATAAAATAACGCTGTCGCCGGTGCAGAAGCTCGTTGGACCACTTGCTGTAATCAGCGGCGCCGCCGGATTCGGATTAACCGTTACTGTGGTGGAAGCAGAAGTTGATGAACAACCATTCGCATCAGTAACCGTGACATCATATGTGCCGGAAGAATTAACCGTGATGGTGGATGAGGTTGAATTATTGCTCCAGAGAATATTTGAAGTGACGCTTGATGCCAGGTCGACGCTTCCGCCATTGCAGAAAGTTGTCAGACCATTTGGTGTAATCACAGGTACAGCCGGGTTCGATAAAACATTTACTGCAATGCTGTTTGAAGTTGCAACACATCCGTTGGATTTGGTTACACTTACACTGTAGGTTCCGCTGGTTGTAATTGTTGTGGTCTGGGTAGTTGCGCCATTGCTCCAAAGGAAAGATGCGCCCGGGTAAGAACCGGCATCGAGTGTTACAGATCCGCCTGCGCAGAATGTTGTTGAGCCCTGTGCGGTTGCAGTAACAGTGAAGGCATTGTTGATGCTCGTGTTGTACGGTTGATTTTGGGGATCCCATTCCGCCCAGCAATCCGTCCAGTCGTCCTGACCAAAAGCGCCTATGTAACTGACCGGTGTAAAGAATGGATCTGAGAGATATGTATCGGTAAATGAAGCGCCGGTGATCAGCGGCGATGTTGCCTGCAGCGATAATTCGGGTGTGCCAATATTCAGATCGGTGACCATTAAGGAAGCAGCGGTGCCAATAAGCTGGTTGTTGTTTCCTGCGCCGTTGAAAAAATTATAAATATTAAATCCACCGTTGTTTTCATTTGGGTTTGCTGCGGTTGTTGCGGCAAGACTATCGTTCATTTGGACAATGCGGCAATTTTTAAAACGCAGATCTCCGTTTGTTGCATTCGATTGCGTGGATGTGCTTTCGATTAATAAACCTGTGGGGTATCCTGCAAAAACCGAGTTGAAAGCGGATGTGCGTGTATTGCGGCGAAGGTGAAGCGCGCGCTTGTAATTGCCCGCCACGCTGCTGCTGAAACAATAGGGTCCGAAGATAGATACATTAGAAAAGACAGGCGAGGTAATCGGTGTGTTTGTTGTACCTGTCCCGTCATTGTCAGATTCAAAACCATTCGAACCGGACTGGTCGGCAATTGTTGGATCGCGTAAGGAAACGGCGAATTGAATCTTACCCTGGTAGCCAAAATCCGTATCGAATTCATCATCCCATCCTTTGTATGCGATCAGCCATTTACAGTTAACAGTGCCGCCAAAAAATTCGAAGGAGTCGTCGCCAGAATAAGAAACCTGCACATGTTCGATCACTGTCTTGCGTCCGACGCCACCGCAAGTCAGTCCATTGATCTCGCTGTTTGGCTGAAACGCGATTCCTGGAAACTCAATCCGGACGTGCCGTAAAACGCCCGAGCTGTCGTCATTATCTGGGTTTGGTCCACCACCATAAAAAGAACCCACACCACCTTCGATAACTGCTTCGCCTTGTTGAGTTCCGAGCGTTGCGTTAGCAGGTTGATTAACGCCCGCGCGGCCGCAGATGATCAAACCTCCCCAGTCACCGTAATTGCGGAGCCCGGGTGATTTCTGTGAAGTGAATACAATTGGCATTTCAGCTGTTCCGTCGGCAATGATCTTCGCATCCCGTTCAATGATAAGCGCGCCCTGTGTGGCGAAATCACCTTTGATGATTGTGCCCGGCTGAATGGTAAGTGTAGCTCCGGCTTTGACATAAACCCAGCCATTCAGGATATAAATGTTATTGCTGGTCCAGGTTTCACTGCTCGTGATATTTCCGGATTTGACGATCTGTGCCTGCAGAAGCTGGCAGAGCAAAAGTGCAAGTGTGAGTGTGAATAAGTGCTTTTTCATGTTAGTGTGATTTTTAGGATTCATTTCACTACAAAAATATTTCTGTGCGATAACGTGTGCGTGAATAAGATATTATGAAACGGTTATGCTCCATTAACAGATTGTAAAGTGAGTACCTGGCAGGTATTGCCGGCGCTTAACCAATGCGAAAGGGTGTTGCGGATTATTTATTGCCTGAAAGTTTTACAGTCAGCCCAAGTTGGAAATAAATTCCTCTTTTAAAGGATTGCATCCGCTGATCGGACGAATCGATCTGTCCATCGTTGTTTGCATCCTGCACCAATAAAGTTTCCTGGTTCAAAACATCAGAAATCATCAGTCGCGCATCGATGTTATCATTGCGCCCGAATGTTTTTACGATGGACAGGTCTAGCTGGTGGCGCGGCATTTCGTAAACTTCAGGAATGCCTGGCACGCCGACAATAACCACCCGTGGACCGATTATGTTGTAATTAGCAGTGAATTGCAGACGGATGCTTGTGTCCTGGTAAAAGAAACCGGCGTTCACAATCCACGGAGATTGTCCCATCATCGGTCTCGTCGAAGTGCTGATGGTGTCTAGGTCAATGACACTGCGGATATAAGCGGCATTGCCAACCAGGCCACAATTGCGTATAAACGGCGTGGTAAAGCTGTCAAAGCGTTTACGGATTTCAATTTCTGCGCCGTAACTATTTGCGGCGGTTGCATTTCCCCATGTAAAGCTGCGTGTTCCGCCGGATCCTCCACCCGGAATGAAATATACTTCGATTGGATTGGTAAACTTTTTATAAAAAATTCCGAAAGTGATGTTTTCTCCGGACCGCGGATAAAATTCCCAGCGCAAATCAAAATTATCAACTGTAGCATTCTTCAATGAATCATTACCTGTATTGATCGAGTTAAAAATAAAATCGTAAAAATAAAGCGGCGCTATTTCACGGAATTCCGGGCGGTTGATTGTACGGCCGTATGCGAAACGGATTAAGGAACGCTCCGTTAAGTTAAGGGCTGTATTGATTGATGGAAGCGCAGACAACACTTCATTTCGCACAATAAGCGTATCGCTGCTGTTGGTTTTGTTGCTGTGCAATTGCTGAATATTATGTTCGAACCTTATACCGGCGCTGAGGCGAACGCGCACATGTATTTCTTCATCTTTTTTGCCTGTGAATTTTCCAAGTGGAATTGTGGTCATCAGGTAACCTGCGATCAAACGGTTTGCGCCGCTGTACTGATCTGATTTCGATGTTTTCTCTCCAAGCGCAAGACCATTCGTGCTGTTGATGTTTTCGGGGCTGAAAATCTGGTCAAGCGGTGTTGTGAGAAGTTCCTGGTTGGCGTATGTCTGCATGGAAGCGGCGCGGTAACCAATGTTTCTCACCTGGAATTCACGGGTTTTATTTTCATAATAGAAACCGGTCTTAACAGTAAGCAGCTGTTTCGGCGCTTTGTTTTTATCTTTTATGAAAAAAACATGGGAGAAATTGCCGCTGCCCGCCATTATGTTTTCATTTACGTTCATGAAAATCCGTCCGAGGAAAAACGGCTGCGGCTGGGAAGCGACGTAAACATAAAATGGTTCGGATTCTGCAGCGGCAAAATCGCGCGTATATCTTGCACGCCGCCAGTCAGGATCTGTGCGCTTTGAAAGCGAATAACCGAACGTCCAGTCTGCCTTCGTGTTGTTATTGTTGAATTTATGCTGACCACCAAGTTGTCCGGAGTACATGGCGCGCTGGCTGTAGCGATAGGAGTATTGCTGGTGGAAATTTGATTCTTCCATGTTGCGCCCTGTACGCAAAGTTGCTTCATTGTCTGCAAGCTGGTTGAAGATATTCTTAAGTGTGATACGGTGATTGGAAGCATGCCCAAAAACGATCGCGTTGTTTTGCACAAAAGCCAGACGGACAGCGTGCCGCGAAATCCGATCTTCATAGCTAAAAATCGTGTCGCTAATGTTGGTGCCGGCATCATACGTATTGTAGTCCAACCGGTGGCTGGTCATCGACTGGTAAGTATTGCTGTAGTTGATCGCCGTGGAATTGCCAAGCCGGTAGCCGGGTCGGTTAGCACGGATTCCTCTTCTGTCCAGCCTGTAATTCCAAGTCATAGAAAACCGGTTATCCACCGGCGCGTTGAAGCTGGAATGCGCCCAATTGTTTTGAAGCAGCTGTCCATTGGCCTGCACTGCCGCCGGATCACTGACGGTAGCGAGATTGGAAGGCAAACTTCCGGGAAGGGCCAGTGAATTTGCGCCTGAAGCAAAAGTGTGTCCTTTGGTTTTTGTTTCGGTGAATGGATTGAATGTTGTTTCTGACCGGTAGCCCGATGTATAATTGATTATCAGCCGGTTTTCTGTTGGAATATCAATTGTGTTAATGCGAATGGCGCCGCCTGCAAATTCTCCGGGCAGATCAGCTGCCGACGTTTTGTAAATAATAAAGTTGTCGATCATTCCGCTTGGAACAAGATCGAAGGAAAACGCTTTCACGTCGGTTTCAGATGAGGGAGCCAGGACATTGTTTAACAGCACCGCATTGAAACGCTCAGAAAGTCCGCGAACAACCACGAACCGGTTGTCAACCACCGTTACGCCAGGCATCGTACGGGCGACATCCGTTGCCGTCTGGGCGTTTGTTTTTTTTATGTCATCCGCTCCCTTTACATCCTGGGCGTTATCGGCATTTTTTGCAGAATCAAGCAAAGTGGTTGTGCTGCCTGAATTTCTGAAGTCAATAATTACAATTTGTTTTGTCGTGTCGGATACCGGTGTAAGGCTGATGTCAATTGTACATTCTTTGCCTGCACTCACAATCACGTTCGGAATATGCGTTGTTTTGCACCCGATGTATCGGCAGGTTAATGAATACGTGCCGGGAGAAATTCTTAATTTGAATTTGCCATCCACGTCAGATTGAGTCCCGATATTTGCATTGTCAACGGAAATCACTGCTCCGATCGCAACGTCGCCCGGCTGACCGGGAAGATTCAGTAAGACAGAGCCGGTGATCGATCCTGTTTGGGCTGCGAGGTTTGCCGTCATAACCAGTCCGAAGATTGTGTGCAAAATTTTCATAGGTGTTCTTTGATTTGGATATACAAAGTAACCGAAGGTGCATAACCTGATTGTTTGGCGAAAATGAACAACACGTTAACTTTCACGGTCGTGTACGCAAGCTGATCCAGATTAATTAATCTTGTGTTAACATTGCACCGGATCAGGCCGGATTAACTTTGCAATCAGATAAATGACTTCAAATTCCCCTAAAATACTGCTGGTTGATGATGAAACGGATATCCTGGAATTCCTGGGATATAATCTCCGGAAAGAAGGTTACAGCGTATTCACCGCGGAAAACGGAGAAGATGCGATTGCAATTGCCAAAAAAGAATTACCACATCTGGTTTTGCTCGATGTGATGATGCCTGGAATCGATGGGGTTGAGGTATGTCGCGAGCTTCGCCAGATGGCCGGGATGAAAGATGTACTTATTGCATTCCTTACTGCGCGCAGCGAAGACTATTCCCATATCGCGGGATTTGAGGCAGGCGCTGATGATTATATCAATAAGCCGATAAAGCCCCGTGTGCTGCTGAGCCGTATCAAGGCCTTATTGCGCAGAAGTGGAAATGGCGCGAAAGAAAATGAAGCGATCAACCTTGGCGGCATTATCATTAACCGCGAAAATTATCTTGTTTATAAAGGCGAAGAGGAAATTTCATTACCAAGAAAAGAATTCGAATTGCTCTCCCTGCTGGCCTCAAAACCAGGAAAAGTATTCACGCGTGAAGAAATCCTGAATAGGGTTTGGGGCGATGATGTAATTGTCGGTGACCGCACGATTGATGTGCATATCCGGAAACTCCGTGAGAAGATCGGGGAAGATTACATCAAAACGATCAAGGGAGTTGGCTATAAGTTTGAGTTTTAGATTTAGAATGGAGAAGGGAGGGAGGTGGATGAATTTCAGGCATAGTGAGTTGCTAAGGCAAACTTTTTTCGTGCTGTTTCGGTGTTTAAAAAAACCACGGGGTAAAAAGGAGGTATGCACAGAGTAACACGGAGGAAAAATTTAGTACACCAATGCTAATCGTCACTTCTCCTCCCTCCCTTCTCCCTTCTAATGAGCGTCCAGCCAGTTGAGGCCTGTTCCAATACCGACTTCAATCGGAACATTCATCGGAAGTGCGTTCTTCATGGCTTCTTCGATGATTGGCTTCACTTTCTCCACTTCATCCACAGGGACATCAAATACGAGTTCGTCGTGAACTTGCAACAGCAGCCGTGTGCGGAATTTATTTTTCTTCAGTTCTGCATGCACGCGGATCATGGCGAGCTTGATCATGTCAGCTGCTGATCCCTGGATCGGCGCATTGATGGCGTTGCGTTCGGCAAAACCGCGCACCACCGCATTGGCCGAATTGATATCGCGCAGGTAACGACGACGGCCGCAGATGGTTTGTACATAACCATATTCGCGCGCGAAATTCACCGTTTCGTCCATGTAATTTTTGATGCCCGCATATTCACGGAAATAATTTTCAATCAGCTCTTTTGCTTCCGACCGGGAAACACCGATATTTTCCGCCAGTCCGAATGCGCCCTGACCGTAAATAATTCCGAAGTTCACGCTCTTGGCTTTATAACGCATTTCTTTGGTCACATCTTCCGGCGCCACATTGAAAACTCGTGCTGCTGTTGCCGTATGAATATCGATACCGGAACGGAAAGCTTCGCACATCGCCGGATCTCCGCTGATCGATGCAACAATGCGCAATTCGATCTGCGAGTAGTCGGAGCTTAGCAAAACATGATTTTTATCGCGGGGAATAAACGCTTTGCGGATCTCCCGTCCTTTCGCCGATCGGATCGGGATGTTTTGAAGATTCGGATTATCGGAACTCAGCCTGCCGGTGGCGGCAACCACCTGATTAAAATATGTATGAATTCTGCCGGTGTTCGGGTTCACCATTTCCGGAAGCGTATCCACATAAGTTCCTTTCAGTTTCTGCGCTTCACGATGCTCAAGGATTTTTGCTACGATCGGATGCTTGTTCACCAGCTTTTGCAAAATATCTTCCCCCGTTGCATACTGGCCTGTTTTTGTTTTTTTCGGCTTGTCTGAAATTTTTAATATTTCGAAAAGAACATCACCTACCTGCCGTGGGGAAGAAACATTAAAAGGCGTACCCGCCATCTCCTGGATTTCTTTTTCCAGCATAACGATTTCACCTTCGAGTTGAACAGAATATTTTTTCAAAACCGCTGTATCAATAGCGATGCCTTCGCGTTCCATATCGGAAAGCACGGGAACCAACGGCATCTCAATCTCATCAAATAATTTTTTTGCGTTCGATTCGAGGAGCTGGGGTTCGAACACCATTCGCAACTGTGCTGTAACGTCGGCATCCTCAGCAGCGTATTCCGCGATTTTTCCCAGCGGTACATCGCGCATGGTGATCTGGTTTTTGCCTTTTTTCCCGATCAGCGTTTCAATGCTCACCGGCGAATATTTCAGGTATGTTTCTGCGAGCAGATCCATTCCGTGACGCATGTCGGGCTGCAAAAGATAATGGGCAATCATGGTGTCGAACAAAACTCCATTCACATCCACACCATAATTTTTCAAAATACCGATATCGTATTTCAGGTTCTGGCCTGTTTTTGCAATTCCAGTATCGGCGAAAACCGGCTTGAATTCGTCCACGATCGCCTGTGTCAGCATCCGGTCGGGCGGAACCGGCACATACCAGCCTTCATTTTTCGACCAGCTGAACGATAATCCGACCAGCTCAGCGGTAAGCGTGTCAAGTCCGGTGGTCTCCGTATCAAAACAAAATTCATTCCTGGAGGCGAGCAGCTTTACCAGGTCGAGCCGTTTTTCCGGTGTATCGGCGATATGGTAAGTATGTGTTGTATTTTCTATCGTAGCAAATGTGGTGGTTTCTGCAACTGCGGTATCTTCTTCAGCGGCAGCCGCGCCGGTGTGACCAAAAATATCGATCTGACCGGGCTTGGTTTTTCTGGAAGGTCCCGCTGGTCCGATAGCTATCGGACCAGTTTCTGTTGCATGTTCTCCCACCGGCAGCTCTTCGCCGAGAATAGTTTGCGCGAGCCGGCGGAATTCAAGTTCCGTGAATAAAGATTTTACTTTTTCCTTATCCGGATCTTTCAGGCGCAATTCTTCTTCATCAAAATCCACAGGTGCATCCAATAAAATTGTCGCCAGCTTCCTGGAGAACAACGCTTGTTCTTTTCCGGCTTCCACTTTTTCTTTCAGCTTTCCTTTCAGCTTCGCGGTATTGGCGATCAGATTGTCAATGCTTCCGAATTCCTGGATGAGCGCGGTTGCTGTTTTTTCCCCGATGCCAGCGATGCCCGGAATATTATCGACGCTGTCGCCCATCAGGCCCAGGATATCGATCACCTGCTCCGGCGCGGTGATGCCATATTTGTTGCAGATTTCCGTCACACCCAGCTTTTCGGGCGGACCGCCTTTATAGCCGGGCTTGTAAATGAAAATATGCTGCGACACAAGCTGACCGTAATCTTTATCCGGAGTCATCATGTAGGTAATAAAACCATTCTTTTCCGCTTTTTTTGCAAGTGTTCCGATCACATCATCCGCTTCATAACCGTCGGATTCGAGCGTGGCAATATTCAGCGCTTCAAGCAGCTTGTAGCAATAAGGAATCGCGATGGCAAGGTCTTCAGGCATTTCCTGCCGGTTCGCTTTATACTCGCTGAAATCGGTGTGGCGCTGGGTGGGCGCATCCGTGTCAAAAACCACCGCGATATGCGAGGGCTGTTCTTTGCGTATGATTTCAAGAAGCGTATTGGTAAAGCCAAAAACCGCCGAAGTATTCAGGCCTTTTGAATTCACCCGCGGGTTATTGGCAAATGCGAAATACGAGCGGTAAATAAGCGCATACGCGTCCAGTAAAAAAAGTTTCTTGCTCATTGGGAAATACCAGGGAAAAGGATCACAAAGATAAGGATAAAAAGAAAGAAAAGGTCCGGGGCCGGAATGCGGGCCTAAAGGAACAAAGCCGCGTTATGCTTTTTTGGGAGAAACGAAATATCCGGGAGGATACTGGAAAAAATCAGGCAGGAAAAGGGAAATACGAGTCCTTGTGAATAATTAAATGCGATGAGGCTCAGTTGCCGGCCTTGCCGTTCTCTTCCACATACCACTCGTTGTATTCTTCAACAACCTTTTGCATTTCAGCGGCATCATATTTTTTATCCTCGCTCTGGACGCGCTGAACCAGTTCGGTATGATCCGCCATGAGGTCGGCTACGATTTTTTTGAATTTTCCTGACTTTACGCGCTCAATTTTGGAAGCGCCGTCATTTTTTTCAATGTAATATTCTTTTTCAAGCACAATCCCGCTTGGCTTCTGTATCTCATACTGCCATTCGTAAAAATTGAGCGCGCCCAGGGTAAGCGCTTTCATGAACTGAAATTCGCCGTCCACCTTGCGCGAGAAAAATTTAGTGGTTTCAAAGCCATATTCTTTCACCTGCTCCGGCTTGTATGTTTTTGAAACCTTGCCGTCCCTGTAATAGACTTTTTGGAAAAGCGGCAATTCCTTCTTCGTGTTGATCTTGATCTCTCCTTTCACTGAATCGCCCGAATTGAGGATGACATACCCTGGTTTCCAGATAAGTTCGGCGTGGACAGGCGTGAATGAACAGGCGCCGATGAGAAGTAATATTACAAATGCGTTTTTCATGGATTTTTTTTTCGGGGGTTTCAAAGAAAATGCAAGACAAGCGAAAAACAAAATGATATAACAAATTTGCAAAAGAATGTTGAAAAATCCTCTATACCTGTTTAAAATAAGCCCTGCGCGGCGCCAAATCGTCAGCGGTAATATTTCCTACAATGGCGGATTTTCATTATATATGACATCCACAAGCACTGCACCCACGATCGCAAGCGTGGAAGGATCAATGATATCCATGTTATCGCTGTGCTTGTGATGCCATTCCGGATAACCCTGCCTGCGCACATTGTAATGCACAATATCAATCGCCGGAATATTTCCCGGATCATTGATGAAGAGGTGATCATCGGTGGTCGTTCCTGTAATATCATTGGTGAAAATATTTCCGTAACCCAGTCGCGCGGCAGCGCTCCATACTTTTTCAACTACGAACGGCGCATATTCCACCGACGTTCCCTCGCGCGGAAACACAGGATTTCCCCCCCCCACCATATCGAGCAGGATAGCGAAGCGTGGCTTATAATCCGGCTTTTTGTTGCGCGCCCAGTGCTGCGAGCCGAGGCACCATGTATCGCTATTGCCATTGTTTAAGCCACTGTCTTCGCCGTCAACCAATAAAAAATCAACGCCGATGTTGGGATCTTTCAGCTGAAGGATTCGCGCCATCTCGAGAAGAACTCCTGTGCCGCTTCCGCCATCATCCGCTCCCGGGATCGGTTCATTCTTGCGCTCGTTATCCATGTCAGCAACCGGGCGCGTGTCCCAGTGCGCAAGTAAAAGAATACGATCTTTTCTTTCCGGGTGAAACGAAGCAAAAATATTGGTCAGCTGAGCCGTTTTCCCCGTCACCGGCAAAGTGACCGGCGTGGATTGTGTTTCCACTTGCAGGCCATAACGCCTCAAGCTGGCGATAAAAAAATCCCTGCACTGCGTGTGCGGTTTTGTTCCGGGAACACGCGGTCCGAATTCAACCTGGATTTTGATATTCGAATAAGCGGAGTCACTGTTAAATTCCGGTCCGGCGATTCGTGGTTTCTTAGGCGCTTCGGAAACATCATCATCAGGCACATCTTTCTGTACTTCCCTGCAGGAAATGACTAAAGATAAAAGCAGTGTTGTGAAAAAAATATTCTTCATGCTAAGGTCAAACTTCACCCGTTCTTACGATTTAATCTCCCACGAGGTTCCTTCTTTGCCGTCTTTCAATACGATCTGCAGCTTTGCCAGCTCATCCCTGATCAGATCAGAAGCGGCAAAATCTTTTTTAGCCCTTGCCTGGTCACGCATGCGAATGATAAGCTGCATCAAACCATCTGTTACCTCGCTGGTAGCTGCAATCAGGATATCATCCTTCAGACCCAGTACATCAAATACAAATGTGTGCACGGTTTCCTGCAGCTTTTGAATAGCAGTTGCGGTGAGCTGCTCCCGTCCGTCAGCCACAGAATTGATGATCCGTACCGCATCAAAAAGTTCCGCGAGAAGCACAGACGTATTAAAATCATCATTCATCGCCTCGTAACAGCGTTGTTCAAATTCCGGAACATCGAATGTTGATTTGCCCGAAGGCTGCAGCTTTTCCATTACACGGATTGCCTCCATTAATTTCCGGAATCCTTTTTCAGCCGCGAGCAGCGCGTCGTTGGAAAAATCAAGCGTGCTGGAATAATGCGACTGCAGCATGAAAAAACGTACCGTCATCGGCGAAAAACCTTTTTCAAACAGCGGGTGCTTTTCAGCAAGCTTCGCTTCGGAAGGGGTCGCACTGGGTGAATCCGCTGCAAGCTTTCTTCCCGTAAACAGCTCGACCGGAAGAAAAACATTTCCAACCGAACGCGACATTTTCTGTCCGTTCAACGTCAGCATGTTCGTATGCACCCAGTAACGGACC
>DATDOQ010000219.1:0-5709 GCA_035293205.1 Bacteroidia bacterium | reverse complement strand
AAGGCAACGGACATTGTCAACAAGATCACGGAAGAATTCATCAGTTACGACGTCGAACGCCGGAGTGAAAGCGCAAAAAGAGCGCTGGAATTTATCAATGAGCAATTGCGGAAATCGGAAGACAGCATCCGGAAATACAATGTGATCCATGATTTCCGGGAAGACATCACTTTCAGCACGTTCGCGATGAACCGGTATGGCTCGCTGGAGGACCAGCTGACAAAAGTAGAGCTGGAGGAGCGGGTGATGACGGAAATTCTGAATCGCCTGAATAACGAAAAAACCGATGTCAAGTCCCTTCTTGCATTGCTTGCCGGTACAGAAAGTGATCATGCGCTGATGATGCCGATGAATAATCTTTACCGCCTGATCACGGAACGGGATGAAGCGGAAATGACATTCACCAAAAGCAGCTCGGAGATCAAAGCGTATGACAAGCAGATCGCCATTCAGAAAACGCTGCTGACGGAAAGTGTAAAATCAATACTTCAGCAGGCCCGTATCCGTAAAAAAGCGCTGACGGAAAAACTCGGCGATTACACCGGCAGGCTTCCAACGGAAAAACAATCGGATGTGCGGCTGCAGGAAATGGAACGTTTGTACAGCATCAACGAAAAATTTTTCACGCTGCTCTGGGAAAAGAAAACGGAATATTCGATCTCACAGGCCGGATTCACACCGATGCATGTGGTGCTTGAAAAAGCTGTGAAGCCACTGACCCCTGTGAGCCCGAACCGGAAGATCACGGCTATCACAACAATTGTAATCGCGCTTATTTCTTCCCTCCTGCTGATCGTTCTGCGTTACCTCATGCACGATACGATCAGCTCACTCACTGAGATCATGAAGCATACCAGCGCTTCCATCAGCGCGCTGGGCATTATTCCACGATATAAAGAAAATATTCCTGTTTCGCAGCTGCTTGTTGACCGCAATCCAAAATCACTCCTTGCGGAAGCTTTCCGTTCACTACGGACAAATCTCCAGTTTATCTCCAATGAACCCGGATCCAAGCTGATGGCGGTTACTTCCACCATTTCCGGTGAAGGAAAAACTTTCGTAGCCATCAACCTGGCAGGGATCATCGCGTATTCCGGCAAAAAAGTCATCATCATCGACCTCGACATGCGGAAGCCGAAGATCCACCTCAGCTTTAATGTGCCGAATGATAAAGGAATGAGTACGCTGCTGATCGGCAAAGACAACATTGATGACTGCATCCGAAAAAGCCCGCTCGATCACCTCGACTTTATTACTGCCGGTCCGATCCCGCCAAATCCTTCTGAGCTGATCATTTCGCCCATGATGACGCAGATCATTGATCAATTGAAAAAGCGTTACGAGCTTGTAATTATTGACAACCCGCCTGTCGGACTGGTTACCGACGGTATCGCGACTATTCAGATGGCGGATTATCCCATTTATATTTTCCGCGCGGAATATTCCAAAAGGAATTTTATCCAGATCGTGGACCGCCTGTATAACGAAAGCCGCATCCGGAAATTATCTGTCGTCCTGAATGGAGTTGATGTCGATCGCAGCACCTATGGAATTAATTACGGTTATGGGTATGGATACGGATATGGCTACGGCTATGGATACTACGACGAGAACATCAAAAAGAAAACCAAAGGTTTTGCGCGGTTTTTCAGCAGAAGCAGTTAGATGAAAACTGAAACAACTTTTATTGACGGTTTGTTCGTCATCCACCCGCGCGTATTCGAAGACAGCCGCGGTTATTTTTACGAATCCTGGAACCGGAAAACATTTGGGGCTGCAGGCATCAACGCTGATTTTGTGCAGGACAATCAATCGCTTTCACAAAAAAATGTTTTGCGTGGGCTGCACTTTCAGAATCCCCCGCACGCACAAGCCAAGCTGGTCCGCGTCATCACCGGCTCCGTGCTCGATGTGGTGGTGGATATCCGCAAAAATTCCCCGACGTACGGAAAACATTTCGATGTCGTGCTCAGCGAAAAAAACAAGCTCATGTTTTTTATTCCCGAAGGTTTTGCGCATGGATTTCTGACACTCGAGGATAACACGCTTTTCAGCTATAAGTGCGCCGGATATTATAATAAAAACGCTGAAGACACCCTGCTATGGAACGACCCTGATATCGGGATCGACTGGGGCGCCACTGATCCCGTGCTGTCCGAAAAAGACATCGCCGGGAAACCATTTAAAAATTTTGTTTCTCAGTTTTGACCAGGGCTGCATGATAACCAGTGTAAATAAATGCGGTGTATGTGTGGCTAAAAATGATGCTTTAGCAACGTTTTAAAAAGAACCACGGAGGATAAAAGCGAGGTATGCACGGTGGTACACGGAGGTTTTTCCATTTGAAATTATCTTTTACATGAAAAAAACAGAACAACCTGAAACGCAGTTAATTTTGCTTTATCCTTCTGCCACGCAGGAAGAGTTAAAAATTACCTAACCTTCACCCCCACACCACCCCGGTTTATCTGCCGAAGCGTGGCATGTGCGAGCGAAAGCAGACTTCTTCACCTTAACCGTGGCTGCTGTTTACGCTGTGTATTAAGATAAATTTCAGTTGATGAACGCCGTGCAACAAACCTTTAACTGGGGCTTTCTGAGGTATAAACTTTTCTATTCATCCTTTTGTACTTTTGATCCGGATCATACCGCCTCCCATTTATGACAAACGACCTTATCCTGGTCTACGCCGGTTTTTTCATTTGTTCCATTATCATTTCATTGCTGCTGAACGGACTGCTTTTGCGTTTTTCATTAACCATGGGCGTCCGCGCCAATCCTGAGCTGGTGCGCTGGAGCACTTCAGCAAAACCTGCTGTCGGCGGAATTTCTTTTTACGTCATGTTCCTGCTATCGCTGGCGTGTTACGCCGTATTTTTTCCTTACCGGTTCGTGGCGCTCGATAAGCAGCTGCTGGGTGTACTGGGCGCGGTCACCATCGCGTTCATCATGGGACTGGCGGACGACGCGTACAATACAAAACCGTTCCTGAAATTATTCGTGCAGATTTTTTGCGGTGTCATCCTGATCGCCACCGATCAGTCGATTCAGATTTTTGATAACGTGGCGTTGAATAATACCCTGACGATCCTTTGGGTGGTAGGCATCATGAATTCCATCAATATGCTCGATAACATGGATGCCATCACGGCGACCGTTTCCCTGTTCATACTTTTTGAAGCCCTGCTGATACTGTACATCGGCCGGGATTTTTCCAGCTTCAATGTGATCATGCTTTTAGGAGTTGTCGGTTCGCTCAGCGGATTTTTATTTTTCAACTGGCATCCCTCGAAACTTTTTATGGGCGATACCGGCAGCCAGTTCCTTGGCATTTTGCTGGCGATAATCGGCGTCCGCTATTTCTGGAACAATCCCGATTTCGGCGGGCATAAATATGAAAGCAAACAGATCATTGTGACATTGCTTGCGTTCCTGGTACCATTTTGTGACACTACGATCGTGGTTATCAAGCGGATCATGAAGGGCCGCGCGCCCTGGCTGGGCGGAAAAGATCACACCACCCATCACCTGTCTTATCTCGGTCTGAGTGATTCACAAATCGCGCTCGCTTTTGCCGCAATCTCTGTGATTTCCATGATGATGATACTCGTTATCCAGGGTACGATCATGAACTGGAACCTTTTACATATTCTATTATTCAGTGGTTATATTGCCGCCGTTTTCGGAACTTTGTTTACGATCAGCCTCGTAACAAAAAGGCCGGCAAAGAATGATGAATCTCCTGGTTAGCGCGCGCAGTTTTTACCGCAGGTGGTTTCGCCACTTACTGGTGCTCCCTTCCCTGTTTTTCATTGTCATTATTGCGGAGCTGTTCAATTTTTCATTTTCTGATCCGGTTACGGATGCGGATTACAGGAATAATTTTTTAAACTCCTATAAAGTTTTCGGCGTCACCATTCCGATGGACCTGAATTTTTGTGGTGAGCCGGTGCCGTTGTCGGATTTCAGCGTGCGCGAAGCCCTTGAACGGGAACTGCTCATCAGCACCTATTTTAAATCGCATTCGCTGATGCTGCATAAACGCGCCAGCCGCTGGTTTCCCCTCATCGAGCCCATCCTGAAAAAACACAATATCCCGAATGATTTCAAGTTTGTGGCGCTGGTGGAAAGCGGGCTGATGAACGTGGTTTCTCCCCGGAATGCGGCTGGTTTCTGGCAACTAATCCCCCCGACAGCGGAAAATTACGGCCTGGAAATTAATGACGAGATAGATGAGCGTTTTCATGTTGAAAAAGCCACGGAAGCGGCATGCCGGTTTTTGAATGAAGCTTATAAAAAATACGGGAACTGGACCATGGTTGCTGCATCTTACAACCTCGGCATGGGCGGCATCGACCGGCAAATGGCAAAACAAAAATCCGCGAATTATTATGATCTCTACCTGACCGAAGAAACCGCACGATACGTTTTCCGGATCATTGCCGTTAAAGAAATCATTTCGCGGCCAAAAGCATACGGCTACAAGCTGCGTCCGCGCGATTTGTACGCGCCTATTCCCGTTTATCCGGTAAAGGTTGACAGCTCGGTAACTGATCTTACAGCTTTCGCGCTGTCGCAGGGTTCCACTTTTAAGATCTTAAAGCTGATGAATCCCTGGCTGCTGCGTTCATCGCTCAGCAATCCAACGCGCAAAACCTATTTTCTCCATTTTCCAAAAAAAGGCGTCAGGCTTTATGGCCTCGAAGAAGACGATGATGATTCTGTTATTACACTTTTGCCGGATACCAACCAGTTAATAACCGCGGTTATTAATCCTTCCGATACCGCGCTGAAAATTCATATGGTCACTGCCGGAGAAACCTGGCAAAGCATTGCCTTAAATTACAACCTGGAAGTCATCAAATTATTGGCCTGGAACAAACATGTTGACGGTGACCAGCCAGTTCCCGGTGAAGAGATTATAATCCCCAGGTGAATTCATGCAACAAAGACCCCTTCCCGTAAATCCATTTCATTTATGAAGAAACAGTTCCTGTCATTAACCTTGTTGTGCATAAGCCTGAATACATTTTTTGCACAGACCATTCCTTCCCTGAATTCAGCTGAGATCCTGCAAGGGCTCAAAAAATTAAATACAGTTGGCAGCGTGCTTTATATTGCTGCGCACCCCGATGATGAGAACACGCGCCTGCTTGCCTATCTGGCCAATGAAAAAAAATTTCGCACCGGCTATCTTTCCATTACACGCGGTGATGGCGGACAAAACCTGGTGGGAAAAGAACAAGGCGAGCTTCTTGGATTGATCCGCACCCAGGAATTACTTGCTGCCCGCAGAATTGACGGAGCCGAACAATTTTTCACACGCGCAAACGACTTCGGTTATTCCAAAAACGCAGAGGAAACTTTCGGCTTCTGGAATAAGGATAGCATTCTTTCTGATGTTGTGCTCACCATCCGCATGTTCCGGCCTGATGTGATCATCTGCCGTTTTCCTGCTACCGGTGAAGGCGGGCACGGCCACCACACTGCTTCGGCCATACTTGCACTGGAGGCTTTTGAAGCTGCAGCGGATCCTAAACGTTTTCCTGAACAATTAAAATACACCAATGTTTGGCAGGCCAGGCGCATTTTCTGGAACACCTATAATTTTGGCAGCGCCAATACCACAGCGTCTGACCAGCTCAGGATCGATGTAGGGGTTTTCAATCCATTGCTTGGAAAAAGTTATGGGGAAATTGCTGCGGAAAG
>DATDOQ010000218.1:0-4615 GCA_035293205.1 Bacteroidia bacterium | reverse complement strand
ATCCGTAATAGGGAAAAAAGACTTTGGGCTGAATATACAGCTGGTCCACCCATCCCTTCAGAACAAACCGGAGCGTGGAAGCGAACATAAGCAGGCCGAATGCGATACGGAATACCACAAGCGGCGCTACCGGAACCTGGCGGTATAAGAAAGACGAAAATCTAGTCTCCATCTGTGTCCTGGTATGTAATCACAATGCCAAGATTCGATGGCATGTCGGTCTTCAGCAAAATCACCAGCTTCTTGATCGCCACATAAGCCGTATCCACAAGGGAAGGATTGCTGATCACCTGCAACGACAACGGGTCTGCAACAGCCTGCAATTTGTTTTTCGCATCTGCAAACTGCGCCTGTATGGCGGAGTTCAACGAACCTGATTGATATTGCGCACCGAGGTGATCGAGATAATCATCCAGTCCCTGAGCGTCGTGGCCGGAAGCGCTTCTTCCGCGATAAAAGTTTTCGATATTTGAAAAACAGGCATTCGCAAGCCACACAGACTGTCCTGCATAGTAGCATTCGCATTTTTCGGGTATCGGTATACCCATCGTCAACTTGCCCAACGGAATTCCGATGCGCGCATTCTTGACCAGCTCGAGATCATAGTTCAACTGATTTACGATATATCCGAGCGAGCTGCCGATGTCTGATCCCGTGGAAGAGATAAAGTCACTCCTGTAATTTCCATTCCAGCCATTCAGCACATTCGTTGTGTGTGTCTGCAGGTGAGAAACAAGATCGGCCATGTAGTTTCTGCGGTTTGCTGAATTTTGAAAATAGCTGATAACCGCCGCGTCACTTATGTTTCTACCGTAAAGCAGGTAATCAATAGCGGGAAATCCTTTGGCATCGAGGTTGCTGGCCAGAAAAAGATTGTATGTTCCGTTGCTGATATTCAAAAGGATTTGCGCTGTGTCTGTCGGGAAAGTGTTGCAGTTGGTACGAAATGATTCTGCTTCAGAAGGTCCGAATTCGAAGGCGCTGACCGATTGGTATGAAAGGTATGCATCAAGGAATGCAGCGCGCAGCGCGTAAAGCTCACTGGCGCCGGGTGCGGCGGAGAATGCAGCAGTCCGGACAGAAAGCGAATCCAGCCGTTGTTCAAGCAAAAGGAAATTCGGAATGATCAGCGAATCCGCGTAATTGATAAGCAGCGCTGTCCTGTCAAATGTATCCTCGGGTAGGGGCGCTGCATTCTGATCCTTCCTGCAGCCGGTCCATGCCAGGCAGGCCGCAATTACCAATGTTGTCAGCATGAACGTGTGCAAACGGATTGAGCTAATCACTTTTTTCATTTTTTTCAAGCTGAAAAAGTGACCTGCAAAAGCGCATTGTCACTTTTTTGATAAATTACCGGTATTAATCAGAGTGAATTTTTGATGTTGTCAAGATTATAAACACTGCTGATTAAATCTTTTGCCAGGTTCAGGTTTGCAATGGTTACATTATAAAGGTTTGTACCTATATAAGCCTGCACCGCGGCAATCTGGGTGCTGTCGAGCAGACATGCAGGGTTGTATTTTATTGCAATCAGAAATCCAATTGCTTCAGACAAAGAATGATTGCGCTGGGCATCATCGGAAATATTGGTAACAGCTTTGTTCAGATAGCTGATTATGGTTGCTGCAAGGTATTTATCCCAGGTTTCACGGATAACCGTAACCTGTGCGTCTTTTACTGAATGATCATTATTTGAGATTGCGGCGCGACCTGCGAGAAAAGCATTCATCATGGTCGCATTTGTACCCATTAATGTATTTCGTTCATTGCAATATTTCCCCCAGTAACGGACAGTAGCAACATTGGCCGGGAAGTCAACCGGAACGCCGAAATAGCCAAACGCTTCATCCCAATGGTGCTCCATTGCCGTGCCCTCCCCTGGGATAACGGTTGTGTTATCCACACCTGTACCGATCTGAGACGCGTCAAGATAAAACGCAGTTGTCTGGTAATAAAAACAAGCGCCCATAATTCCTTTTTCAATCACTTGAGTCCATTCGACGCCATTTGCATCACAGAGATATTTTTTGGAAGGATCGGCGGAACTTACCACTACGCCGGCAACACCGTTGCTACCCGTTACCGTTGAAGTGCTTGCAAGTGCAAGGCTGTCCATAAAGGCTTCGAACAAAAGCTGGTCGGCAGGATATATTTTATTCTTGATCTGCTTTCCGCAATTGTCCAGCACTGAATCGCTGAACGGGCTTCCGGAATTGCTGTACATATTTTTCATCGTTGCTGCCGAAACCACCGTATTCGGGGTGTTCCCCGTTTTCATATAGGTGGTTAACGCGGTCATCATGTCCAGTCGATAGCTCTGGCCGCTGTAGTTGACATTTGCAAAATTGTAGGTTGTTGGAACAGTATATCCCCCTGGCGGAGGCGGAGGTGGTTCTATGGATTCTTTTTTACATGACGAAAAGGCAACAGCGCTCATTGTGAATGCAAACAGTGCGGATTGAAATTTATTCATTGGTTTATATGGTTAAGCTTTTGTAATACCTGACAAAGGTGCAGACCGATACAGGGAGTTACAATACCTTTTTCATGGTAATCACCCCGTTTGGGTATTTTACCGAATTTTTGAATTTGAAAATTGTTACCAGTAATTTTGGAGTTTAATTTTTCTTAGTTACTAGTTCGTATTTCATAATTTCGTATTTCGTACTTTTCGTTTTTTCGTATTTCGTACTTTTCGTTTTTTTTTCATTTTTCGTACTAATTCGTATTTCGTACTTTCTCCTCATGGTTACTTTTTCAGATTTCGAACAGCTCGATATCCGCGCAGGTACAATTATTGATGTTCAGGAATTTCCGGAGGCCCGGAAGTCGTCCTGGAAACTCTGGATCGATTTCGGAGAGCTGGGAATTAAAAAAACTTCTGCCCAGCTTACAAAACTTTATGGGAAAGAGGATCTCAAAGAAATGCAGGTCATCGCGGTGGTCAACTTTCCGCCCAGGCAGATCGGCGCGTTCATTTCAGAAGTGCTGGTGCTGGGCGTTTATGGAAATGATGATGAAGTAATCCTTCTTCTGCCTGAACGAAAAGTTATGAACGGCGGAAAAATCGGTTAATACGCCAAAAAAAAGCCCCGACGATCCCGATTTTTAAGGAGCCAGGGCTGTGAAATAAAATTCGCCGGGTGATTATTCTTTCAGCACTTTTCTGATGAGTGTGCCTTCAGCGGTTTCGGCATAAATAAAATACAATCCCGCGGGCAGCTGCGTCATGTTAATTTCTGCTGAAGTATTATTTACAAGAATAGAATGAACGCGTTCTCCCAAGGCATTGTACATAACAACCGTTCTGATCCTTTCCGCCGATATAATCGCTATTTTTTCTACGCAGGGATTCGGATAAACTTCAAGCGTCCCTATTGGTTCTTCATTCACAAGACGTAATTCAGAAGGAACGGGTCCTGACTGTTCTTCCGGTGCCAGCATTGTCGGTCCGGTTGTGATCGTGCATGGATTGCCGTAAACACCCCAGGCGCCATTCACGTAAGCGCGTATCGTGACGGTATAGGTTGTATTAACCTGCAACCCCGTGTTCCAGCTCAGCCAATAATTGGTATTATAATTACCCCGCACTCTTGTCTCGCTGTAACCGAGTGAGCTGTTTTCGATCTTCCAGATGTAATTGGTCGCTCCGCTCACAGCAGTGCAGAATATTTGTCCGCTGGCATTGGCTAGCGTGGCGCCACAATACGCGGCCGTCAGCTGTGGAGTCGGAACCGCCGGACTGGTGAGGGTACAAACCGGGCCATAACTCCCCCATACGCCTCCCACCATAGCGCGCACCTGCACATCATATGTTTTGCCATATTGAATGCCGGAAATCCAGGACATGCAGAAATTTTCAGCAGGACCATTCCGGATATACGTATAGGTGGTTGAACTTACCTGGTCAACGAGTTTCCACTGGTATTTTTGTCTGCCAGGTACGATATCGCAAAATACCGTTTCAGTTATTGTTCCAACGGTAATACCGCAATCACTTGTAATGAGTTTTGTTGTTGGGAATGCCGGGGTAGTTACCGTGCAAACCGCGCCGAATGAAGTCCATGCTCCACTTACATAGGCGCTCACTGTTACATCATAGATGCGGCCGTATTGAATCCCCGCGGCAGCGGTCAAAACAAAGTACGTACTGGAATTTCCTTTGACAAAGATCTGGTTGAATCCCTGCGCGGCATTTACAAACTTGTAGCGGTAGTTGGTTGCATTTGCCACAGCAACCGTATAAATGTTATTCGACAGCGATGTTGCCGTCATGCCGCACGATGCCGGCGTGAGTGTCGGACCGCATGCAGTTGTGCTTACCGTAATGTTTCCACTGGAGCTGCAGGTATTGTCATCCGTCACCGTGCAGGTATACGAGCCGCCTGCCAGGCCGGTGATCTGTTGTGTTGTTTCACCACCCGGTGCCCAAAGATAAGAATAAGGCGAAACGCCTCCCGATGGTGTCGCGGTGGCCGTTCCGTCATTATTTGCACAACTAGCATTCGTTTTCGACATGGAAACTGAAATAGCGGCAGGCTGCGTAACTGTATAGCTGGATTGCACCGTGCAGCCGTCATCATCCGTCACAGTTACCGTATAGGTGCCGGCGGTT
>DATDOQ010000217.1:0-7635 GCA_035293205.1 Bacteroidia bacterium | reverse complement strand
GGCGTGGATTACCGGGTAAAAGATGCGATCGTGGCGCATATCGGTTTCCGCCAGGAAAATCATTATTTCCGTTTCAGCTACGACATCAACACTTCTTCGCTGAATAATTACACCGGTGGCAGGGGAGCCTGGGAGTTTTCGCTGGTGCTCGTGGGAAAATTTGATACCCCCATGTTCAAGCCGATGTTTTAACTGAATTTCTACAGCAGCGGTCAAACTGTCGGATCAATTATTCCATTGGTCGAAGAAAAAGATACGTTGCACTGAATGGCCATAAATTTGTTGTACAATAACAAATTTGTGTCATGAATCCAGATGAGCCAAAAACCGGAACACCACCTTCAAAAGAGAAGGTGCCAAATCCGGGGTTTTACATCGGGCTGATCACCGCAGCTGCACTGATAGCCTATTTCCTCATCATGCGCGCGCTCGGACTGGCACATCATGTAAACCTTCGTTTGTTCAATTATGTGATCATCATTGCCGGCATCACCTGGTCAATTAAAAAGCACGTAAATCTCGAAGGGCGCCATTACGATTACTTGGCAACGCTTGGAAATGGCTGTCTGACGGCCATCACTGCGGTTATATTTTTCGGCGCATTTTTATTCATCTGGCTGTCTTTCGATACCACATTACTTTTGGCACTGCGCGAAAACACATTTTTCGGGGAATATCTCACACCGCTAACTGCGGCAACCGTAGCGGCAGGAGAAGATGGCGCGTTCGGCATGATCATGGCGTACGTGATCATGTTTTATATCAACAACAAGCAAATGCAGACGACAAAGGAGTAAAATCAATTTTCCACCGCATTTTAACTGACCCATTACAGACAGACCAGAAGTGAAATAAATGGAGGCTGCGCTAACAGCCAGGCGGGTTCGATGAATATTTCCGGACCCGCTTTTTTTTATTAAATAAAAATGAGAACCGGAATTTGTGAACCGGGAATCAACTTTTTATTTCCTGAAAGAAGCGCGCTCCTTGATGACAACCGCAGAACGGTGTTTTGTCGGCTTGAAAGAACGGGTCCCTTTTCCGCTTCCCTGGTAAGCTTCACATGTGCCGGGACCTTTGCAGGAGCCAAATCCTGCAGTTACTATAACCGCAATAATGAATGTTCCTGAGAAAATTGATTTTTTAGAAATCATGCGTCTGAATGTTGAGCGGATCATTGAGCTTTTGGTTTTTTGGGTTTTTCTGACTTTGCGGGCATGAAAATAGACATTTTCAGTTTGAGCTGAAATGCATTTTAAGGTCTTTTACGAACAAGATGATCTTAAGTTCCCTAAAACAAAACATCCCGCCGGAGCGGGATATTCTGTGGCAAACACATGAAACACATGTATAGAGGAAGAACGGCTTTCGGGAGAAAACTCGCCCTTCAGGAATACGATTTTAAGCCTTGAAAACAGGCTGGGCAACAATCATTTCTGAATGATGCTTCTTTGATTTAAAAGAACGTGTTGTTTTTCCTGAACCCTGGTACGCCCCACAATCTTCAGTCCGCTTGCAAGAAGGAAGGCTCAATAATATAATTGCAGCCGTAAGAATACCCGCCGTGACAATGCTTTTATTCAATACTAGAGTTGAAATAGACTTAAGCATTTTCACGGGGTTCTTGCCTTTTACAAACTAATAGGGCAATTTCCGGCCTTATTCCATATTAGTTGCATGTAATTATTTTTAAACATCAATTATAGTCTTGATATTCAGTGTTTTAAATTTTATGGAAAGTTGTTATGCGCGCCCGGCATCCGGAAAAGATTGAATTTTCTAAAGTGCAGATTATGGAAAAAGCTGATTTGTAACCCAATTAGTCAAGCCAGGAATTGCAGAATGCAAAAACTATCGTACATTGGGATTGGCAATTGTCAACACAAAGTTTCACGTGTAAATCTCAATTACGGTGGGCATACGCTTTATCTGGCCCAAAAAGGAAACCCAGCTGAGCGACCAGGAACTGATCGAAGCCTATAGGCGGACGTCAAATTCGTGGTACGCAGGAGAGCTGTTTCGCAGGTACACGCAGCTGATTACGGCGGTGTCGTACAATTACCTGCAGAACAACGTGGATACCGAGGACGCGGTTATGGAAGTCTTCGAAATAATTCTGCGGGATCTGCAACATCACGAGGTCATCAATTTCAAGACCTGGGTGTACAGCGTAACGAAACATCTCTGCCTGAAAAAACTCAGGAAAGACCCGATGGAAGTCAAAGATGTGGAGCAGGCGCTCCGCAACATTGCTGCCGACGAGTCACAAAGAACGGAGGCGCTCCGGCTGGAAGAACAGCTCGAAATGTTGAAAGAGGCGCTTTTGCGTCTCTCGCAGGAGCAAAAACAATGCATCGAATTGTTCTATTTTAAAGAGAAAAGTTATAAAGAGGTATCCGATCTTACCGGCTATTCTGTAAATGAAGTAAAAAGTTACCTCCAGAACGGAAAACGGAATTTGAAAGGTTATCTCGTGCACACCGAAGAATGACCGCCAGACAACTCAAGCGTATTTTCCAGAAAGGTGAATGCCTTTCGCTCGAGACCATGCGTCTTTACCACGACGGAAAGCTTTCCAAAAAAAGCGTTCACGAGGTAGAAAAGCATATGATCGAGTGTGGGCTTTGCGCGGCTGCGCTTGAAGGGCTCACACCCAAAAGGGTGATTGAGGTAAACCGGCTAGCAGCACACATCGAAAGACGCCTCGCGGTTTATATGAATACGCCGCCCCACGTTACATTTTTCCGGCGATTTGGATTTGCAATGATCACGGGCGCTATGCTTCTGACAAGCGGATCACTCTACTGGTATTTTAGTCAGCAGGAAAATAAAGCAGATCTCATTGCCACCAACGTGACTGTTTTACCTTCGGAAGAACCGGTTGTCCATCAGCCATTGGCAGAAAACATGCAGGTTGTGCCGGATCTGCCTGCCGAAAATGAAATGGTTGCTGTTCCCGAACAAATAAAATCAGTTCCTGAGCCCACACTCCAGGTCAATAATGAAAAAAAGGAAACTGCGGCTGAAATAACCGAAGTGGAACCGTTACCTGCTGGCACTGATCAACAGGAACAGGAAGCGCTTGCAGTGGCACCTGAACTTCCCGGCGAACCGCCTGCAGGCAGCAACACCCGCGCGGCAGTCAACAATCTGCCTATCCGTGTCAAGGCTGTGCAGGTCTACCCTGCGGTTACGCATTCTGACAAGAAACCAAAAACCACCTCCAAAGGCGGTCAGCTCCAGCGAAGCACCGGCAGTGACGCATCCTTTAAGCAGGATCAGATGCCCACCTACCCTGGCGGGACGGAGGCTTTGCGGGCATACATACTCGCCAATTTCAAGCCGACCGCAGCCGACCGCAGCCGGATTGCCCGTTATTCCACCGGCGTCATTTTTACCGTCAATGCCCGGACAGGCGCGGTTTCTAATGCCCAGCTCACCTTCCACATTTCACCGGAAGTGGATGCTGAGATCCTTCGTATCATCAGCACCATGCCCGAATGGAATCCGGGTAAAAAGCGCGGTGAAGTGGACGTTATGCTGGGAATTACCCTCGAATAACCCGGAAAAACACCGGATTTTCGTGTTTCTACCTGTAATTCAAGGCCTCCCACGAATTATTTTTTGTAAAACAGAACCAAATTCACTAACTTTCGTTTAATTAAGTCATTTCAAGGCCCGACCCATTTTTAACGAACGAGAAGTGTATGATCCCATTAATTATCCTGAATAACCTGGATGTTGTTTATCCGGTTAGCCCGACTGTTGAAATAACAGAAGCAGTGGCTGCCTGAATTTTTTGAGGGTAAACATTACCACCTGAAAATTCTTTTCTGCTTCATTCATTACCGCGGTTATTTTCCTGCTGCATCAATGTTGCCTTGCGCAATATGTCTTCTGTTGCTTAGGCGAGCCTGATATTATCGATCAGCCGTACTTTCCCAAGGTAAACGGCAATGCAGGCCACCGCATTTTTTTTCTGATCTTTTTCCACCGGCTGCAATGTATCCGCATCGGCTATTTCAAAATATTCTAATCTGAACTTAAAGTCAGTGGAAAATTGTTTTTTTACAAATGATTCTAATTCCTCCACTGTTGAAGTGGGCCACATTTCATGGACGCGGAATAAAACCTTTCTGATCAAAGGGGCTGCATTTCTTTCTTCCTGACTGAGCCGCGCGTTGCGGGAGGACATGGCAAGTCCATCCTTTTCGCGTACAATAGGACAGCCGATAATTTCCACGGGCAATTTCAATTCCTGCACCATTCGCCGGATAATGGCGAGTTGCTGGTAATCTTTTTCGCCGAAATACGCGCGGCACGGCCCCACCGCATCAAACAGCTTTTTTACGATCTGCATCACACCGGTAAAATGTCCGGGCCGGTGAATTCCTTCCATCACTTTATCCAGGCCACCCAAATCGATGTTTATGGCCTCATCCGGATCGTTTTCCGGGTACATCCCAGCAATGGATGGGAGAAACAGCAGATCGCAGCCTGAAGCCTCTAAAAGGGCCGCATCCGGCACAGGCGTGCGAGGGTAAGCGGCAAGGTCGTTTTTATTGTTAAATTGAGTAGGATTTACAAATATGCTGGCAACAACTATTTTATTTTCAGCAGCGGCGCGCTGAACGAGGGCGGCATGTCCGGCATGGAGCGCGCCCATTGTAGGAATGAATCCCACGGACCCATTTTTTCTTGCTTCGTGCAAATAGCTGCTTAAAACTGACCTTTCTTTAATTGTTTGCATTTAAGCCCTTGTTAATCCGCACTCTAAGGGTAGCACAAGCGGCCGAAACTACGGTTTTTTGTTTATTCACCCTTTTTTTTTATTATTTTTGTAATCCTTTTCGTCAATAAGCTCCCTCTATACATATGAAAAAAGCAAGAGTACTCTTCGTTTCCGGTGAGATTACCCCTTACCTCGACGAAACCCCGATGGGCCATATCGCAAGATATCTCCCGCAGGGCATCCAGGAAAAAGGCAAAGAAATCCGCACGTTCATGCCCCGTTATGGGGTGATTAACGAGCGAAGAAATCAGCTCCATGAGGTGATCCGCCTTTCCGGAATGAATCTCATTATCAATGATACAGACCACCCGCTTATTATTAAAGTTGCTTCTATCCAGGCGGCGCGGATGCAGGTCTATTTTATTGACAATGAAGAATATTTCCAGCGCAAGTTTGTAACAACGGATAATAAAGGAGAATATTTCGCGGACAACGATGAGCGAATGATCTTCTTTGCACGCGGTGTCATTGAAACCGTAAAAAAGCTGGGCTGGGCGCCTGATATCGTACACTGCCACGGATGGATCACGGGACTGCTGCCGCTATACCTGAAAAAAGCTTTCCGCGACAACCCACTTTTCGCTGAAACTCGCGTCATCTATTCAGTTTATGACGATGAATTTCCGAATCCCCTCAACAAAGACTTCGCACGCAAGCTTATGGTTGACGGTGTTGAAAAAAGTGATGTGGAACTGGTTGCTAAGGTTCCTTCCTACAGCAACATCAGCAAGCTTGCTATTGATTTTTCCGACGCTGTCATCAAAGGCGAACCGAAAATTAATGCCGAAGTGGAAAAATATCTTAAAAAATCCGGGAAAATGGCGCTCGAATTCAAGTCGAAAGAAGAGTATGTCGCGGCTTATTCCGAATTTTACGACGCAGTTCTGGCCGAAGAGCCGCTGCTCGTGGATTGATTTTATGATTCAACTTTTGTCCCGCATAAATATGATTTTGTCCAGGCGAATGGTCTGGACAAAATTTTTTCTGATTGTTGCTGTCCTGTTTTCCGCTTCCTGTAAAAAAGAAAGTGAAATCGGCGTGGATATCCAGCCTGAGGATGACCTGATCAACCTGGCTTATTCTGATACAACAACTATGATCACCCGGACGGTGCGAGAAGATTCGCTGCGTTCGGACGAATCGCCCATCGTGCAGATCGGCAGCTATTCGGATCCTGTTTTTGGCGATGTTTCCGCTTCGCTTTACACCCAGCTTGTTTTTCCGAATAACCAGCAGCTGGTAAGCTTCGGTGTGAATCCGGTGCTTGATTCGCTCGTTCTGCATCTCTCTTACGATTTTGATTTTTATGGTGACACCACGTTTCCGCAGACCTTTGAAGTTTACCGGATGACGGATGCGCTTTACCTGGACAGCAATTATTATTCGAACCAGGTGAAATCAGCGCCAACGCTTGTCGGAAGCGTGACCGGATTTTCCCCGCATCCCCGCCAGAATGTTCAAGTTGTTTATGGTTCTACGAAGCCACATTTGCGAATTCCTATGGATCCTACATTCGGAAACATGCTCATTAATGCCACCGCAGGCGATCTCGCAAACAGCGATTCGTTCCGGGTTTTTATGAAAGGACTTTACATTAAGCCTGTTGGAACCGGGGGCGCGCTGCTGCGTTTTTTGCCGAAAGATTCACTCACCCGATTGCGCATGTATTATCACAATGATGCAGATGATACGTTGCAAACAGATTTTGTGATCAATAACACGGCCGCTTACTACAGTCATTTCTTGCATACTTACACGAATCCGGCTATCGTGAACCAATTGAATAATACCGGGGCGCCTTATAACGAAGTATTCATTCATGCGGCGGCAGGGTTAAAAACTAAAATCACATTTCCTTTCCTTGCCGGCTGGCAAAACCTGGGTTACCCGATTGCCATTAACAAGGCGGAGCTCATCATTAAAGCCAACCCGATTTACGCCACGCAGGATCTGCCGCTTAACAAACAGCTTTACCTGGTTTATCTTGATTCAGCGGGCACACAATATTTATTGCCGGACATGTTTGAGAACAGCGCGTATTTTGGCGGCTCTTTAAATACGCTTACCAACGAGTACCACATCAACATGGCACGTTATTTTCACCGGTTGATGGCGGGTGAGCTTCCCAATAACGGACTTTACCTGAAAGAAATTTTTGGAGTTGAACAGGGGCGCCGCGCTGTGCTTGGCAGCAGCGACGCAACCGCAGGAAATTACCTGATGTACCTGCATCTTGTGTATACGCGCATTAACTGATAAATATTTATCCCCATGTGTGGAATCGTAGCTTATATCGGCAAACGCGAAGCCTACCCGATTCTTGTCAAAGGCCTTCACCGCCTTGAGTACCGCGGTTACGACAGCGCCGGAATTGCATTGGTGACCAATGACGGCATGAATGTATTCAAGTGCAAAGGCAAGGTGGATGACCTTGAAAATTTTGTTATAGGAAAAGACATTGGCGGCACCATTGGCATCGGTCATACCCGGTGGGCTACGCATGGCGAACCAAATGACATCAATGCCCATCCGCATTATTCCAATAACAAGCGGCTTGTTCTGATTCATAACGGCATCATTGAAAACTATGCTTCACTGAAAGAAGAGCTGATCAACCGCGGTCATGAATTTGAAAGCGACACGGATACAGAAGTGCTGGTTCACCTGATCGAAGACATCCAGAAGCGCGAAGAAGTAAACCTGGCCGAAGCGGTGAGGGTCGCCCTGAACAACGTGATTGGCGCGTATGCCATTGTTATTCTTTCGCAGGATGATCCGGATACATTGATCGCAGCCAAAAAAAGTTCGCCGTTGGTTATCGGTATCGGTGAAGGTGAATTTTT